>NZ_JASDDD010000015.1:0-67666 GCF_030407555.1 Curtobacterium sp. APC 4022 | reverse complement strand
GTGCGGGGACCGCGGCCGGCGGTGCGGCGGCGGGCGGCGGGACCGGGGCTGCCTGCGGCACCGGCGATGCGGCCGGCGGGGCCGACGGTGCCTGGGGTGCTGCGGGCTGGGTCTGGCCGGCCGGGGTCGGCTCGGGCTCGGTGGGCTCCGGGGCCTTGGCCTCGGTGTCCTGCTCCGTGCTCGGTGCGGCCTCGGGCTCGGTGTCCTCGGCGGCGGCCTCGGTCTGGTCGTCGGCGGACTCGGACCCACCCTGGTCGGACGAGTCGCCCTTGTCGGACGAGTCACCGCCACCGGAGCCGTCACCGATCTTCACGAGGGCGGTACCGACCTCGACGGTCTCGTCCTCCTGGACGAGGATCTCCTCGATGACGCCGGCGACCGGCGACGGGATCTCGGTGTCGACCTTGTCGGTGGAGACCTCGAGCAGCGGCTCGTCGACCTCGATCCGGTCACCGACGTTCTTCAGCCATCGGGTGACCGTACCCTCGGTGACGCTCTCTCCGAGCGCCGGGAGGTTGACGGATTCGCTCATCGGGTGGACTCCTTCTCGCAGGCGTGGTTCTGGTTTGTGGTGTTCGTGGTGCGCACGACGGTGCTGCTCACAGTGCGTGGAGCGGCTTGCCCGCGAGGTGCAGGAGCGCTTCGCCGAGGGCTTCGCTCTGCGTCGGGTGTGCGTGGATGAGCGGCGCGACGTCTTCCGGGTGCGCTTCCCAGTTCACGGCGAGCTGCGCTTCGGCGATGAGCTCACCGACGCGGGCGCCGATCATGCTGATGCCGACGACGGGTCCGTCGACGACGCGCACGACCTTGACCGCACCGGACGTGCCGATGATGTGGCTCTTGCCGTTGCCGGCCAGGTTGTACTCGTACGAGTCGACCTTGTCGGCGCCGTACTGCTCTTCGGCCTTCGACTGCGAGAGGCCGACCGAGGCGACTTCGGGGTCGGAGTACGTGACCTTCGGGATGTTCGTGTCCGAGATGACGACGGGGTTCAGACCCGCGATCTCCTCGGCGACGAAGATGCCCTGCTGGAAGCCGCGGTGGGCCAGCTGCAGGCCGGGGACGATGTCGCCGACGGCGTACACGTTCGGCAGGTTGGTGGCGAGGCGCTCGTTCGTGGTGACGAAACCGCGGTCCATGGCCACACCGACCTCTTCGTAGCCGACGTTCTGCGTGAGCGGGCCACGACCGACGGCGACCAGCAGGACGTCGCCGTCGTAGGTCTTGCCGTTCTCGAGCGTCACGACGACGCCGTTCTCGTGCTGCTCGACGCCCTGGAACCGGACACCCAGCGAGAACTCGATGCCGCGCTTGCGGAACGCACGCTCGAGCTGCTTGGACATCGACTCGTCCTCGGCCGGGATCAGGTGCGGCAGGCCCTCGACGATCGTGACCTCGGCGCCGAAGGACTTCCAGACGCTGGCGAACTCGACGCCGATGACGCCGCCGCCGAGGATGACGACCTTGTTCGGCACGTAGTCCATGCGGAGCGCGGTCTCGGAGGTGATGACGCGCCCACCGATCTCGAGTCCGGGCAGCGATTTCGAGTAGGACCCGGTGGCCAGGACGACGTTGCGACCGGTGACGGTCTGGTCGCCGACCTGCACGGTGTTCTGCGAGGTCAGACGACCCCAGCCCTCGACGACGGTGATGCCGCGGGCCTTGATGAGGCCCTGCAGGCCCTTGTACTTCGAGTTGATGACGCCCTGCTGGTACTCGATGACCTTGGGCACGTCGACGCCGGCGAACTCGGCGATGACGCCGTACTTCTCCGCGTCACGGGCGCCGTCCGCGATCTCGGCCGAGTGCAGCAGCGCCTTCGTCGGGATGCAGCCGCGGTGCAGGCAGGTCCCTCCGAGCTTGTCGCCCTCGATGAGCGCGACGCTCATCCCGAGTTCAGCGGCTCGGAGCGCTGCGGCGTAGCCGCCGCTGCCGCCACCGAGGACCACGACGTCGTAAGTCTGTTCCGTCACCTGGTGCAACTCCCTCGTGCGTGTCGGGGGCGGCTTCGTGTCTCATGGACGCCGTCCCGGTGGACACCGCGCGGCGGCGTCCGGCGGTCGGACCGTCTGTACCGGTCCCGTCCCGTCAGTTCCGGCGGGGAGCGCGCGCGGACGCGGCGGCCCCGCCGGAACCCAACCTACTACTTGGACTGCAGGTCTTCTGCGAGTGCGACCAGGGTGCGGACCATCACACCGGTGGCGCCCTTGCCGAGCCAGCCGTACCCGGCGCCGCGGTTCTCCGACGGGCCGGCGATGTCGAGGTGCGCCCACGGGATCGTGGTGCCCTCGGCGGTCTGTCCGACGAAGCGCTCGAGGAACTTCGCGGCGAGCAGCATGCCGCCCGCTGTCTGCCCGACGGTGGCGTTGACCATGTCGGCGACGTCGCTGCTCAGGCGGCCGTCGAGCTCTTCCGGCATCGGCATCGGCCAGATCGGCTCCGCGACCGTGTCGGCGAGCGTGCGGACCCGTGCGACGAGGTCGTCGCTGCCCATCAGGCCGGTGGTCCGGTCACCGAGGGCGACCATCTGCGCGCCCGTCAGGGTGGCGATGTCGACGATCGCGTCGGGCTGCTCGAGCGACGCCGCGGCCATGCCGTCGCCGAGGACGAGTCGGCCCTCGGCGTCGGTGTTCGTGACCTCGACGGTCTTGCCGTTCTTCAGGGTCAGGACGTCACCCGGACGGATGGCGGAACCGGAGGGCATGTTCTCGGCGAGGCAGAGCCAGGCCGTGACCTTCGTGTCGAGACCCAGGCGAGCGGCGGCGACCGTCGCTGCGAGGACCGTGGCGGCACCGGTCATGTCGGTCTTCATGCCGAGCATGGAGGCAGCCGGCTTGAGCGAGAGCCCGCCGGAGTCGAACGTGATGCCCTTGCCGACGAGCGCGAGGTGCTTGGTCGCACCGGCCGGCTCGTACCGCACGACGACGAGCCGCGGCGGGCGGACCGAGCCCTGGCCGACTCCGGCGATCCCGCCGAAGCCCTGCTCTGCGAGTTCGGTCTCGTCGAGGACCTCGACGGTGAGGGGCAGACCGTCGGCCTGCGCGTGCGCGACGTCGGCGACGTCGGACGGCCCGAGGTCCCCGGCGGCGGTGTTCACGAGGTCGCGGACCAGCGCGGCCGCGTCGGCGACGATCGCCGGGCGGACGGTGGCGTCGGCGCTGACCGAGGCCGGTGCGACGACCGTGATGCGCTGGTCGCCACGGGTCGGACCGGTCGTGCCGGCGCCCTTGTGGCGGGTGAAGGAGTAGGCGCCGAGCGCGGCGCCCTCGAGTGCTGCGGCGACGGTGGCGTCGTCCTCGGTGGGCAGGGCGAGTGCGATGGCGGTGACGTGCGGCAGCTGGCGCACGGCACTGCCGGCGGCGCTGCGCACGGCGGCCGGACCGGTGGCACTGCCGAGACCGACGAGCGCGATGCCCGCGGCGGCGACGCCGACGGCCGAGCCGCCGGGGATGCGCACGAGCTGGTCCTTCGCGCCGGTGGCACCGACGGCGGCGAGGTCGAGGTCGGCCAGTCCGTCGACGGGGCCGGCCGCGGACGGCACGAGGGTGGCGGGCGCGCCGTCGGCACCGGGGCGGACGCCCAGGACGAGCACGTCGGCCTCGACGGAGGCGGGAGCGGAAGAGGTGGTGGAGAGCGTCGGTCGGACCATGTGTCCAGCCTACTGACGGCGTCCTGCCAGGCGGTGGCGGACCGCCGGACGGGTGACGCGCCTCCAGGCAGGCTGTCGGACGGGAGGCCCGTCACCTGTTCGCTGTCGGCGTCGCGACCCGACACGGGTCGCGTCGGTGCCCCCGCCTAGCATTGGCGTGATGAACCACCCCGAGGACCTCTACACGCTCGACGCATCCGCCCCGACGGTGCCCGCCGGGCTGCACCTCGTCGCTGCCCTGACGGGTTTCGCAGACGCGGGCTCGGCGGTGGCGCAGATCACGACGTCGATCACCGGCTCGCTCGAGTCGCAGCTCGTCGCCGAGTTCGACCCCGACGTGCTGCTCGACTGGCGTGCCCGTCGCCCGGTCATCACGTTCGAGCACGACCACATCACGGCCGTCGAACCACCCCGGCTCACGCTGCACCTGGTGCGCGACGAACTCGGGCAGCCGTTCCTGTTCCTCTCCGGGTACGAGCCCGACTTCCAGTGGAACCGCTTCGTGCAGGCCGTCCTCGACCTGGCCGAGGACCTGCAGGTGACCGACACGACCTGGGTCCAGGCGATCCCGATGCCCGTCCCGCACACCCGGGCCATCGGCGTCACGGTCTCCGGCACCCGCGCCGACCTGGTCGAGTCGATGAGCGTCTGGAAGCCCGAGACCCAGGCGCCGGCGAACGTCCTGCACCTCGTCGAACACCGGCTGTCCGAGATCGGCCAGCAGGTCACCGGGCTGGTGCTGCTCGTCCCGCACTACCTGGCGGACACGGAGTTCCCGGACGCAGCCGTGGCGGCGCTCTCCGGCATCTCGGCCGCCACCGGACTGATCTTCCCGACCGATGCCCTGCGTGAAGAAGGACGTGAGTTCCTGGCGCGCGTCGACGAGCAGGTCGCCGGCAACGCGGAGCTGCAGCGCCTGGTCGGGACGCTCGAGCAGCGCCACGACACGTACATGGAGGGCAACCCGGTCGCCTCGCCGCTGACCGGGGCGGACGGACAGGTGCCGACCGCCGACTCGATCGCGGCCGAGCTGGAGCGCTTCCTGGCGGACCGCCGCACCGCAGCCGACGAGGACTGAGCGCCGGCTGCTGCGTCCGGACGGCTGACTGCCGACCGATCGCTAGCCTGGTCCGGTGAACTCCCGCCGTGCCTTCGTCGTCTGGGGCGTCGCCGTCCTGGCCTACGTCCTGGCGGTCATGCAGCGGTCGTCCCTCGGGGTCTCCGGGGTCGACGCGCAGGACCGCTTCGCCGTCTCCGCCGCCGTCCTGTCCACGCTCGCGGTCGTGCAGATCGCGGTCTACGCGGGGCTGCAGATCCCGGTGGGCATCGCGCTCGACCGGGTCGGACCGCGGCGCCTGGTGCTGCTCGGCGCACTGCTGCTGACGATCGGCCAGGCGGTCGTCGCGCTGTCCCCGACGATCGGGCCGGCCATCGTGGGCCGGGTGCTGGTCGGCGCCGGGGACGCGATGACCTTCATCTCGGTGATGCGCCTGTTGCCGATGTGGTTCAGCGGGTCGCTCCTGCCGCAGATCTCGCAGTGGACGGGCAACCTCGGCCAGATCGGCCAGATCGTCTCGGCGTTCCCGTTCGCCCTGCTCCTGCACTCCGTCGGCTGGGACGCGGCGTTCGGCGTGGCGGCGATCGCCAGCGCGGTCGGGCTCGTCCTGGCGGTGGTGTTCGTCCGTGCCGGGCCGGTGGCCGTGCGGACCGACACGATCCCGCTGCCGCACTCGTGGGGAGCGGCCTTCCGCACCTTCGGGCACGCGCTCCGACGCCCGGGCACGCAGCTGGGCTTCTGGTCGCACTACGTGACGCAGTCGTCCGGCACGGTGTTCAGCCTGCTCTGGGGGGTCCCGATGCTCCGGGGTCTCGGCTACTCGGCGACCGAGGCGGCGACCTTCCTGACCGTGATCGTCCTCGTCGGGTTCGTCGCCGGCCCGGTCCTCGGTCTGCTCTGCGCCCGGTTCCCGATGCGTCGGTCGAACCTGGTGCTCGGGATCGTGACCGCGCTCGGTGTCGTCTGGACAGCGGTGCTGCTCTGGCCGGGGCAGCCGCCGACCTGGCTGCTCGTCCTGCTGGTCGTGGCGATGGGCGTCGGCGGTCCGGGCTCCCTCATCGGGTTCGACTTCGCGCGCTCGTTCAACCCGGTCGGTTCGCTCGGGTCCGCGAACGGCGTGGTGAACGTCGGCGGGTTCCTGGCGGCCTTCGTGATGATGTTCGCGATCGGCTCGCTGCTCGACGTCCTGGCGGCGGCGTCCGGCACCGACACGTTCGCGTGGCAGAACTTCCGCGTGGCGATGACCGTGCAGTACGTGGTGGTCGGGTTCGGCGTGGTGATGCTGCTGCTGGCCCGCCGACGGACGCGCGCACGGCTGCACGCGGAGGACGGAATACGGGTGGGTCCGCTGTGGGTTGCACTGGTTGCACGCTTGCGGAACGGTCGCGTGCAATAATGACCACGGACCCTTTCGGGTTCCTCGCGTTCAGCGTCGGGGGACTTGACATGGGTCCTAGTGCTGCCCGGAACGGTAGGACCAGACGACGTGGGGGACTGCGGCGGTGGCCCTGGGCGGCGAGGGAAGGCCACGACCCCAGGAACGTGGCACGACGAGGAAGGTGATCGCATGGCTGCCCGGAGCACGACGGTCGATCCCACGAAGGACACCACGCCCGACGGCGTCGTGGCGGAAGACGCCACGACCACGACGGAGGGCACGGCCGCGCCGAAGAAGCGCGCCCCCAGGACCACCACCGCCGCCAAGAAGGCCGCCCCGAAGAAGGCGGCCCCGAAGAAGGCGAGCGGCAAGAAGGCCGCATCGTCAGAGGACGACGAAGCGAGCGCCGACGACGAGACGCCGGTCGAGGTGGCCGAGGACGCCACCGACGACGCGACCGAGGACTCGGACGACGACTCGGCTGCGAAGCCCGCGACGGAAGCGGCCGCGGTCGCCGCCGGAGCGCTCGTCATCTCGCAGACCGACGACGACGAAGCGCCGGTCTACTCGACGACCATCACGGGTGCCACCGCGGACCCGGTGAAGGACTACCTCAAGCAGATCGGCAAGGTCGCGCTGCTCAACGCCGAGCAGGAGGTCGAGCTCGCGATGCGCATCGAGGCCGGCCTGTTCGCCGAGGACAAGCTGCAGCACTCGACCGGGCTGTCGAAGCCGGCCGAGCGCGAGCTGCGCTGGGTGGCCCGTGACGGGCAGCGTGCGAAGTCGCACCTGCTCGGCGCGAACCTCCGCCTGGTCGTCTCGCTCGCCAAGCGCTACACCGGTCGTGGGATGCAGTTCCTCGACCTCATCCAGGAAGGCAACCTGGGCCTGATCCGTGCCGTCGAGAAGTTCGACTACACGAAGGGCTTCAAGTTCTCGACCTACGCGACGTGGTGGATCCGTCAGGCCATCACCCGCGCGATGGCGGACCAGGCACGCACCATCCGCATCCCGGTGCACATGGTCGAGGTCATCAACAAGCTCGCCCGTGTCCAGCGGCAGATGCTGCAGGACCTCGGACGCGAGCCCACGCCGGAAGAGCTCGCCCGCGAGCTCGACATGACGCCCGAGAAGGTCGTCGAGGTCCAGAAGTACGGTCGCGAGCCGATCTCCCTGCACACCCCGCTGGGTGAAGACGGCGACTCCGAGTTCGGTGACCTCATCGAGGACACCGAGGCGGTCGTGCCGGCCGACGCGGTGGGCTTCACGATGCTGCAGAAGCAGCTCGAGAGCCTGCTCGACTCCCTCTCCGAGCGCGAGGCCGGCGTGATCCGGATGCGCTTCGGCCTGGGTGACGGTCAGCCGAAGACCCTCGACCAGATCGGCGACACGTTCGGCGTCACGCGTGAGCGGATCCGCCAGATCGAGTCGAAGACGATGGCGAAGCTCCGCCACCCGTCCCGGTCGCAGTCGCTCCGCGACTACCTCGAGTAGGCCGACCGGTGCGTTTCGTGGTCCCGATCCTGGTCGGGCGGATCCTCCGTGCCCTCGCGCGAGCGCGGGGCGGAGGGTCCGCTTACCCGGGCTACATCGTCCTCAAGCTCGTGCCGGACTTCCTGCAGCACGTGACGCGGCAGTTCCCGAACGGCGTCGTCTTCGTGCTCGGGTCGAACGGCAAGTCGACGACGACCCACATGATCTCGGAGATCGTGCGGGCGCACGGCCTCCGGGTGTTCACGAACCCGTCCGGCGCGAACCTGCCGCAGGGCATCGCGTCCGCGCTGCTGTCCGAGGTCTCGCTGGGCGGCAAGCTCAAGGCCGACATCGGGATCCTCGAGGTCGACGAGGCCTTCGCGGTCGAGCTCGCCGGCATCCTGTCGCCGTCCACGGTGACGATGCTCAACGTCCAGGTCGACCAGCTCTACCGGTTCTTCGAGACCGAACGTGTCGCGACGATGATGCTCGACACCGCCGCACTGTCGAGTGCGAACGTCATCACCAACCACGACGACCAGTTCCTCGACGCCTACCCGGCCGTCGACGGGCAGCGGGTCCTGCGCTTCGGCGCGAGCACCGACGTGGTCGCCGCGGCCCCGAACGGCCTGCAGAACGCCGACGACTTCGTGGCCGGCGCCGACCGGGCACAGACGACCGCTGACGCCGAGATCGTGACCTTCACCGGTGACGCCGCGACCATCGCCTTCGCCGGTGCCGAGATCCCGGTCCGCCTGCCGGCTCGCGGCCTGCACTACGCCGTGGACGCCGCAGCGGCTGCCGCGACGGCCAGCGCGGCCCTCGGGGACCAGTTCCGTCCGGCCGCCGTGACCAAGGCGTTCGAGCGGATGAAGCCGGCCTACGGGCGCGGCGAGCGTCTGCCGATCGCGGGGGAGTCCGCCGAGTTCACGATGTTCAAGAACGCCGCGAGCCTGCAGCTCAACCTGGACGCCCTGCCGGCGCACCCGGAGCAGGTCCTCATGGCGATCGACGAGGGCACGCCCGACATCTCGTGGATCTACGACATCGACTTCTCGAAGCTCGACCACGTCGACGTCGTCTCCGGCGACAAGGCCTGGCAGATCGCGATCGCGCTCGAGCACGCCGGTGTCCGCATCGGTCGCGTCGAGCCCGACGTCGAGTCGGCGATCCGCCACATGCAGGGGCTCGGGTCGACCACGACCGGCACGAAGAACTTCATCGTCAACTACGAGATCATGATGATCGCCCGGAAGGCCCTCGGCCACCCGGACATGGAGAAGACCGCATGACGGCCGATCGCCTGACCATCCTGCACGTCTACCCGCGTCAGATGGGCGTCTCGGGGGACCGCGGCAACGTCGCAGCCCTCGTCCGCCGCGCCGCCGCCGCCGACATCGCGACCGAGGTCCTCGAGTACGCGCCCGGCGACGCGTTGCCGTCGACGGCCGACGTGGTCGTCGTCGGCAACGGCCCGCTCAGCGCGATGCGCTCGCTCGGGGCCGACGTCGTCCGCATCGGTGCCGCCCTGCGTGACTTCGCAGTCGCCGGTGTTCCGGTGATCGCGGTCGGCGGCGGGTTCGACCTCGCCACCAACCAGGTCGTCCCGACCGACGGTGCCCCGATCGACGGCTTCGGCGTGTTCGACGCCCGCGCCGTCCGCGGTGCCGAGCGTCGGGTCAACTACTTCGTCCTCGAGTCGCGGTACCCGTTGCTGCCGGGTGCGTCGAACCGACTGGCCGGCTTCGAGGACCACGCTGCACGCATCGAACTCGCCGACGGCGTGTCGCCGTTCGCGGACGTGGTCTCCGGTGGTGGCAACCAGGCCGGCTCGCCGGTCGAGGGTGCGGTCAGCGGCAACTCGTTCGGCACCCACACGCAGGGCCCGATCCTGCCGCTCAACCCGCAGCTGACCGACGGTGTGCTCGCCGCCACGACGACGCGCCTCGGCCGCGGCTACACACCGGACCCGGCGCGGACCGCGACGATCGACCGCTACGCCAGCGAGGCTCGCGCGACGATCGACCGCTACGTCGACAAGGCGTTCAAGCGCATCGCCTGACGCCCAGGTTCGCCCGCCGGGGCAACACGACAGGCCCGCCCGTCAGGGCAACGCACTGGAGGCCCGGTGCCGGTTCTCAGAACCGGCACCGGGCCTCCAGCGCGTTGCGGGTGTGTCGCCTACTTGGACTCGCGGAGCCGGGACGACTCGTCGTGCCACTCGAGCGCGGTCGCAGCCAGCTTGTCCTTGAACTCGGCGCCGTGGTGAGCGCAGAACAGGAGTTCACCACTGGCCATGGTGGCGCGGATGTAGGCCTGCGCACCGCAGCTGTCGCAGCGGTCGGCCGCGGTGAGCTGGTGGTTGTCGTTGAGTTCGTCGACGGGGAGGTCCTGCACGGTCTGGGTCATTGCTGTGCTCCTCACGGATCGCAGTACGGTGCGGTGAATGCACCCATTCCAACACGTCCTGGCTGGATGCCCGGCATCCTGAGGCCCCTCGTTCGCTCTGCGCGCAAGGGTTGTCCCCAGGCCGAGGCACACCGGCCGTGTGCCCCGGCAGTGTCGGTCTCGATCGCTACGCTCGTCAGGTGAGCTCCGACTACTCCGCACGGCATCTCTCCGTCCTCGAAGGACTCGAGGCGGTCCGGAAGCGTCCCGGCATGTACATCGGCTCGACGGACTCCCGCGGCCTCATGCACTGCCTGTGGGAGGTCATCGACAACTCGGTCGACGAAGCCCTCGCCGGACACGGGGACGAGATCGGCGTGATCCTGCACGCGGACGGATCGGTCGAGGTCTCCGACGTCGCCCGCGGCATCCCGGTCGACGTCGAGCCGAAGACCGGCCTGACCGGGGTGGAGGTCGTGTTCACCAAGCTGCACGCCGGCGGCAAGTTCGGCTCGGGGTCGTACGCGGCGTCGGGCGGACTGCACGGCGTCGGTGCCTCGGTCGTGAACGCGCTGTCGGAGCGTCTGGACGTCGAGGTCGACCGTGGCGGCAAGACCTACGCCATGTCGTTCCACCGTGGCGAGCCCGGCGTCTTCGACGACGCGCAGGGCATCGGCCCGGACGCCCCGTTCGCGCCGTTCACGTCGGGCAGCGAACTCCGCGTCATCGGCAAGGTGAAGAAGGGTGTCACCGGCACCCGGGTGCGGTACTGGGCAGACCGGCAGATCTTCACGAAGGACGCCGCGTTCAGCACCGGGGACCTGGTGAACCGGGCGCGCCAGACGGCGTTCCTGGTCCCCGGCCTGGGGCTGACGATCACCGACGCCCGTCCGGCGTCGATCCGGGCCGCGGCGGAGCGAGCCGCGTTGGCGGCACCAGCGCCGGCGCTGGCCACGACCGGCGCCGACGTCGATGCCGACGCCGAGCCGAGTGCGCTCGTCGAGCAGGGCCCCGTCATCGAGCGGTTCCGCTACGAGGGCGGGATCGGCGAGTTCGTCGAGCACCTGGCCGTCGACGGCGCGAAGACCGACGTCTGGCGCATCCAGGGCTCGGGCACGTTCAAGGAGACCGTGCCGATGCTCGACGACAAGGGCCACATGGTCTCGACCGAGGTCGAGCGGACCTGCGAGGTCGACGTGGCCCTGCGTTGGGGCGACGGCTACGAGACGGTGTTCCGCAGCTTCGTCAACATCATCGCCACGCCGAAGGGCGGCACGCACCAGGCGGGCTTCGAGGCCGGACTGGTCAAGGCCGTGCGCACCCAGGTCGAGGCGAACGCCCGCAAGCTCAAGGTCGGCCAGGACAAGCTCGAGAAGGACGACGTGCTCGCCGGGCTCACCGCCGTGCTGACCGTCCGGCTGCCGGAGCCGCAGTTCGAGGGGCAGACGAAGGAGATCCTCGGCACGCCGGCCGTCCGCCGCATCGTCGACTCGGTCGTGTCGAAGCGGATGACCGAGATCCTGACGTCGACCCAGCGCACCGAGAAGGCGCAGGCCGCCGGGCTGCTCGAGAAGGTCGTCGCCGAGATGAAGACCCGCATCTCGGCCCGCGCGCACAAGGAGACGCAGCGCCGCAAGAACGCGCTCGAGAACTCCTCGCTGCCGACCAAGCTCGCCGACTGCCGGTCGAACGACGTCGAGGGCACCGAGCTGTTCATCGTCGAGGGCGACTCGGCCCTGGGCACCGCGAAGCTCGCGCGGAACAGCGAGTACCAGGCGCTGCTGCCGATCCGCGGCAAGATCCTCAACGTGCAGAAGGCGTCCGTGTCGGACATGCTCTCGAACGTCGAGTGTGCCTCGATCATCCAGGTGATCGGCGCCGGCTCCGGCCGGACGTTCGAGCTCGACCAGGCCCGGTACGGCAAGGTCATCATCATGTCCGACGCCGACGTCGACGGCGCCCACATCCGCACGCTGCTGCTGACGCTGTTCTTCCGCTACATGCGCCCGATGATCGAGCAGGGCCGGGTGTTCGCCGCTGTCCCGCCGCTGCACCGGGTCGTGGTCGTGAACCGCGGCAAGCCGAACGACACGCTGTACACGTACTCCGAGCAGGAGCTGACGACCCTGTTGAAGAAGCTCGAGCGGTCGAACAAGAAGTACCTCGAGCCGATCCAGCGCTACAAGGGCCTGGGGGAGATGGACGCCGACCAGCTCGCCGAGACGACGATGGACCGCGCGCACCGCACCCTGCGCCGGGTGAACGTGTCGCACGCTGAGTCGGCCGCGAAGGTGTTCGAGCTGCTCATGGGCAACGACGTCGCGCCGCGCAAGGAGTTCATCCTGGCGGGCGAGGGCCTGGACCGCGAGCGCATCGACGCCTGACCGGGCGCCGACGTAGCGCCCGACGACGGAACGCCCGCGTCAGGCCTCGCCGCGCGTCCCGTCCACCGCGGCGGCACTGCCACCGATGGTGACGACCTCGGCGTCGAGCGGACTGCCCGACCCGTCGCGCTTGGACAGCCAGTCCGGCAGCGTCCGAGCGGCGCCGTCCGACCCGACCGCGTGCGGGGGCGCGACGCCGGCCCACGCGACCGAGAGCCCGTCCTCGCCCTTGAGGAACGCGTGTGCCCGGACTCCCTGGGTGCCGCGGCCCTTCGCCGGGAACTCGGTCAGCGCCGAGACCTTGGCACGACCGGCGTCGGTACCCGGCAGGGCGCTCGAGGTGGTCGAGACGGTGGCGACGACGGTGTCCTCGGTGACGGCGACGGAGCCGAACCAGATGACGCTGGCGCCACCGGCGAGCGACACGCCCGCGACGCCACCGGCGGGGAGCCCCTGCGGACGGACCGCGCCGGCCGGGAACCGGAGCAGCTGGGCGTTCGAGGTGACGAAGACCAGGTCGTCGGACTCCGGTGCCTGGGCGGCGCCGACGACGTGGTCGCCGGGCTTCAGTCCGATGGCGGGGAAGTCCGGCTTGTCCGGCCAGGCAGCCGGGACGACGCGCTTGACGACGCCCTGGGCGGTGCCGATGGCGACGGAGTCCGCGACGGCGGCGTCGAGGGACACGAGGGCGACGACGGTCTCGCTCTTCGGCACACCCAGGTACTCGGTCACGCGGACTCCGGCGTCGAGTCGCACCGACGCGGGCGGCACGGCGGGGACGTCGACGGGGGAGAACCGCACGACACGCCCGGTCGAGGTCAGCGCACCGACCTGTCCGCGGACGGTGCTGACGACGGTGGAACGGACGGCGTCGTGCTTCGAGCGCTTCGGCACGTGCACGATGCCGGACTCGGCCGCCGGGATGTCGACGCGGACCAGGCGCCCGGTCGTCGAGAGCAGCACCCGGCAAGGAGCGTCGGCGACCTGCAGCGACTCCGGGTCGACCGTGGCCTTCCGACCACCACGGACCGGGGCGTCGGCCTCGGTCAGGAGCGTGCGGCGGGGCGTGGCGAACTTGTCGGACACCTCGGTGAGCTCGGTCGCGACCTGGGCTCGGAGCCGGTCGTCCGACGCCAGCAGTTCCTCGAGCGCGGCGATGTCGGCGAGCAGCTGGTCGCGTTCGCCCTCGAGCTCCATGCGCGAGAACTTCGTCAGGCGGCGCAGGCGGAGTTCGAGGATGTACTCGGCCTGCACCTCGGACAGGTCGAACACGTCCCGCAGTCGGCTCCGCGCGGCCTCGGAGTCGTCCGAGGTGCGGATGACCTGGATGACCTCGTCGATGTCGAGGATCGCGATGAGCAGCCCCTCGACCAGGTGCAGGCGCTCACGGCGTCGGGCGAGCCGGTACTGGGAGCGCCGCGTGACGACCGACAGGCGGTGCTTGACGTAGACGTCGAGCAGGTCGCGGAGCCCGAGGGTGCGGGGCGAGCCGTCGACCAGGGCGACGTTGTTGATGCCGAAGTTCTCCTCGAGCGGCGTGTGCTTGTACAGCTGCTCGAGGACGGCCGTCGGGTTGAAGCCGGACTTGATGCCGATGACGAGCCGGAGGCCGTGGTTGCGGTCCGTCAGGTCGTTGACGTCCGAGATGCCGACGAGCTTCTTCGACTGCACCCCGTCCTTGATCTTCTCGATGACCCGTTCGGGGCCGACCAGGTAGGGCAGCTCGGTGACGACCAGCCCGGTCTTCCGGGGAGTGAGGTTCTCGACCGAGACCTTCGCCCGGGTGCGGAACGTGCCGCGGCCGGTGGCGTAGGCGTCGCGGACCCCGGAGAGCCCGACGATCGTGCCGCCGGAGGGCAGGTCCGGCCCGGGGACGAACTCCATCAGCTCGTCGAGGGTGGCGTGCGGGTGCATCAGCAGGTGCTTCGCGGCCTCGACGACCTCGCCCAGGTTGTGCGGCGCCATGTTCGTCGCCATGCCGACCGCGATGCCCGACGCGCCGTTGACGAGCAGGTTCGGGAACGCCGCCGGCAGCACGCTCGGCTGCATGATCTGGTTGTCGTAGTTCGGGACGAAGTCGACGACGTCCTCGCCCAGGCCCTCGGTCATCGCCATCGACGGTTCGGCCAGGCGGGCCTCGGTGTACCGGGCGGCGGCGGGGCCGTCGTCGAGCGAGCCGAAGTTGCCGTGGCCGTCGATGAGCGGCACGCGCATGGTGAACGGCTGCGCGAGTCGGACGAGTGCGTCGTAGATGGCGCCGTCACCGTGCGGGTGCAGCTTGCCCATCACCTCGCCGGTGACGCGGGCGCTCTTCACGTGACCGCGGTCCGGCCGCAGGCCCATCTCCGCCATCTGGTACAGGATGCGGCGCTGCACAGGCTTCAGGCCGTCGCGGGCGTCGGGCAGGGCGCGGGAGTAGATGACCGAGTACGCGTACTCCAGGAACGACCCCTGCATCTCCTCCGAGACGTCGACGTCCTCGATGCGCTCACCGTCGGGCAGCCCGACGACGTCCGTGCGTGCCATGACACCTCTCTGCCGACCCAGCTCGATCTGGAAGACTCTGGGGGTGGGAACAAGCGTACCGACGGCCCCCGACGCCGCCGTGAACCTCGCCGACGTGCTGCCGAGTTGCCTGGTCGCGCTGGGCGCCGCCGACGACGCCTGGTTGCGGGACACCGGACGGGAGGCCCGGATCACCCTCCGCCCCGCCCGTTCCGCGATCGTCGTCCTGGTCGACGGCCTCGGCGCGAACGCCCTCGCGGCACGCGCCGGCCACGCCCGGTTCCTCACCGCGACGAAGAAGCGGTTGCGCAGCGGCTTCCCGACCACGACCGCCGCGGCGCTGACCACGCTGACGACCGGCCGGCAGCCCGGCGAGCACGGCGTCGTCGGCTACAGCGGCTGGAACCCGGAAGAATCCCGCGTGATGAACCTGCTCAGCGGGTGGGACACCGAGGTGCCCGCCGGGTGGCTGCGCTCCGAGACCGTGTTCACCGCGGCGTCCGGGCTCGGCGTGGACCCGGTCGTCGTTGCGCCCACCCGCTACCGGTCCTCCGGCATGACGGCGAACGTCCTCGGCGGCGCGCGCTTCGTCGCGGCCGACACGATCCCGGCCCGGATCGACGCCGCGCTCGACGCCACCGGTAGCGGACGGCAGCTCGTCTACCTCTACATCCCCGAACTCGACTCGATCGGGCACAAGCACGGCTGGCAGTCCGACCGGTGGACCGCGGCACTCGAGCTCGTCGACGCCGAGCTCTCCCGTCTGGACGCCCGGGTGGACCCGGACGTCGGGGTGCTCGTCACGGCGGACCACGGCGTGCTCGACGTGCCGCCGCACAGCAACGTCGCGATGGACCCCGCCCTGCTGGTGGACGTCGTCGGTGTGGCGGGGGACCCGCGCTGCCGGCAGCTGACCGTCGCACCGGGTACGGACGTGCCGGCCCTGGTGGACGCGTTCCGGGCGTCCCTGGGCAAGCGTGCGGTGGTGGCCAGCCGGGACGAGGCCGTGGCCGCCGGGTGGTTCGGCCCGGTCGACGACGCCGTCCTGCCGCGCATCGGCGACGTGCTGCTCGTCGCGAAGGGGTCGTGGGCGTTCAACGACGACCGCGAGGTCCGCGACGGCGTCGAGCCCGGCCGGATGATCGGTCAACACGGGGCGATGAGCGACGACGAACTGCTCGTGCCCTTGCGCCTCGCGGGCGCGTTCGCCCAGTAGGACCCGCCGGTCCTGCGCCGGCCCCGACCGCATCGGGCCCGGGGACTCGGCCCCGAGACGGACAGGAGGCCCGCCCCACGGACGTGGGACGGGCCTCCTGTCAGAGTCGGTCGGGTCAGACGGTGTCGTCGTCCGGACGGGTGCCGAAGACGATCTCGTCCCAGCTGGGCATCGCCCGGCGGTTGCGCTTGCGGCGGTCCGAGCGGCTGTCGCCGTCCGGGACGGCGGTGGGCCGGGCCTCCGGCTGCGGGGCGGTGTCCGAGTCGTCGACGGGGGACACGGGCAGGTCGACGAGTCCGACCGAGGTGCCGCGCGGGGCGTCCTGCTGGTCGGGGAAGGACGCGGCCTCGCGCTCACCGCGGCGGCGACGGAGCGCCTCGAGCAGGTCCGCGGTCTCGTTGCCGGGCGCGCGCTCCTCGACGTACGAGGTACCGATGCGGGGGAGCGGCGGACGCAGCGAGGTGCGCTCGACCGCCTCGGGGGCAGCCGGTTCCTCGGCGGCGGGCTCCTCGACGTGGAAGGCGCCGGAGTCGAACCGGGTGCCGTCCTCGTCCTGACGCTCGTACTCGACGGCGCGGAGACGCGGGGCGATGCCCTCGTCCTCGGTGTGGGACAGGCGGTGCGCGTCACCGTTGTCCGGCACGAGCGTGGCGGTCTTCGGGTCGAAGCGCCACTGGGCGTCGTGCTCGACCTCGGCCGCGGTGTAGCGGACCTGCACCTGCCAGCCGTTCTCGACGTGCTTCCAGCTCGACCACGCGATGTCGGTGGCGTCGCCGGACTCGAGGCGGGCCGTGATGGCCGCGCCGAAGGTGTCGGGGGAGGCGTCGTCGACCGGGGTCACACTGACCCGACGGGCGGCGTCGAGGACGAACGCGCGCTCGGCGAGCACCGGGCCCTCGAAGCGGCGGACGTAGTCGACCTCGACCCCCAGGACGGCGGCGACGTCGGCGGCGTCGGAACCGCTGCGGATGCGTGCCTGCACGTCCTTCGGCGAGACGCGCTTCTGCGGCCCGGAGTCGGGGTTCGCCTGCCGGACCTGGCCCGGGAGCGACGCGGTGACGGGCAGCCGGAACTCGGTCCCGCCGTCGGTCGCCAGGAGGAGTGACCCGGATTCGACTCCGATGACTCTCACGTCTTGCATGGGTTCCGCCCTCCGCTGCCTGCGTACGGTCGTGCCTCGTACCCGAGGAGTATGCAGGCCGCTGCAGCACTTTCGGCGCAGGCACCCGGCGTGCCGCGCGTCTCGTCCCCGGCATCGGGAATGGTCGGGATGCGCGCCGGGTTGCACGGCCAGAACGCACCGCTCGAGTACTCGGTTTGCACTCGGACGGGCCGTGGTGCAAACTGTCGCCGCCGAATCCGGCGACGACCTCTCGATACGAGAAATGGATGGGCATGGCCACCGATTACGACGCCCCTCGGAAGACCGACGACAACTCTGACTCGGAGTCGATCGAGGCCCTCAAGGAGCGCGTCCCCGACAAGATGTCGGGAGTCGTCGACGACGATTCTGACAACCCGGGCAGCTTCGAGCTCGCGGGCCAGGACCTCAGCGACGTCGACCTCGACGTCGTCGTCCTGCCCCCGCAGGTCGACGAGTTCACCTGTGTGGAGTGCTTCCTGGTGAAGCACCGCTCGCAGCTCGACCACGAGACGAAGCTCGGCCCGGTCTGCATGGAGTGCGCTGCACTCTGAGACACCGACCGAACGCCGGAACGGCCCGCATCCTGCTGGATGCGGGCCGTTCCGCATGTGCGGGGTGCGCGGTCAGGCCGGTCCGGTGCCGTTCGTCTGCGTGGCGCCGCTCGTCAGGGCCCGGGTGACGGCCTCCGGGTCGCGGACGCTCACGAGCCAGTACGGCGTCGGGTCGGCGGCGTCCCGGACCTCCACCTTGACGACCCCGTGCACGTAGCCGCGGAACAGGGTCCAGGCGCGCGCGTCCAGCTCCGGTCCGCGCTGGCTCGTCGCCGCAGCACCGTCGAACCCGGCGACCTCGCCGACGACCGAGCGGGGCAGGTGGGCCCGTCCGGCACGGAACTCGGTGTCCGTCACCTCGATGACGGGTGCGAGTGCCCACAGGAGCAGGAGCACGCCGAGCTCCATGCCGATGGCCACGGCGACCCCGGCGGTCGCGCTGATGGGCAGGAAGACGAGGAGGCTCGCGGGGATGACGAGCGCCGTCGCCAGGTACAGGGCGGGCGGGGCCCACAGTCGTTCGCGGTACACGGTCACCCCTCCATTCGACCACGAGCCGCTGCGTGCTCGGAGCAGGTCACGGATCGGTCACGGTCTGCACTACCCTCGTCTCGTGACCGAAGCAGTCGACGTCCTCTGGACCGGCAACGCCGCCCCCGTGTTCGCCAAGCCCGGCGACGCCGGGGCCGACCTGGTGTCCGCCGAGTCCTTCGTGCTCGCGCCCGGGGAGCGCCGCCTGGTCGGCACCGGGCTCGCGATCGCCCTGCCGGACCAGCACGTCGGCTTCGTCGTGCCCCGCAGCGGGCTCGCGGCCAAGCACGGCATCACCATCGTGAACGCGCCCGGCACCATCGACTCGGGCTACCGCGGCGAGGTCAAGGTCGCGCTGCTCAACACGGACGCCACCGAGCCGTACGCGGTCCAGGTCGGGGACCGGATCGCGCAGCTCATCGTCCTGCCGGTGCCCCGCGTGACGTTCACGCAGGTCACCGAACTGCCGGAGAGCGTCCGCGGACAGGGCGGGTTCGGGTCGTCGGGCTACGGTGACCGCACCGGTCACCAGGGGTCCGCCGACGTCGTCGACGCTGAGCAGGACACCGAACGGAACGGCGGAGCGGGAACGCCCGCCGACATGCACGAGCAGGGTCTGGAAGGGACGCGGTCATGAGGATCGGACGACGCAAGCGCGACGAGGTCGAGGTCGCCGAGGCCGTGGTGGACGACGTCGAGGTCGCCGGGCCCTCGCCCGAGATCGAACTCGCCGACGACGCCGACGCGGGCTTCGACGAGGTGCTGGCCACCGAGTCGACCGACAAGTCGGCACCGCTGGACCGCAGCGACAACGGCCCCCTCGACGAGACCGAGGCGAACCTGGTCCGCCCGTACGTCGACCTGGGTGGCGTGAAGATCCTGCCGCGCGAGGGCCTGCACCTCCGCCTCGAGGTGGAAGAGGACTCGCAGCGCGTGGTCGCCGTCGGGCTCGACTTCGACGACTCGACCTTGCAGGTGCAGCCCTTCGCCGCACCGCGGTCGACCGGGCTCTGGCACGAGATCCGCGCGCAGATCGCGGAGCAGATCCAGCAGCAGGGTGGTGTCGTGACCGAGGTCGACGGCCCGTTCGGCCCCGAACTCCGCGCCCAGGTGCCCGTCGTCGGTGGCGAGGGTGTCACCGACGGCGTCCGTGCGGCCCGGTTCGTCGGCGTCGACGGCCCGCGCTGGTTCCTCCGTGGCGTGATCGCCGGCAAGGCCGCCGACCAGCCCGACGACTCCGCCGACATCGAAGAGCTCTTCCGCAGCGTCGTCGTCGTGCGCGGCACGACGCCGATGCCGCCGCGCGACCTGATCCCGCTGCACATGCCGAAGTCGGCGCAGTCGACCATCTGACGCGGCTGCGGCCGACCCCACGAACCAGCCTGGAGGCCCGGTGACGGACCACGACGACCGCTCGCGTCCCGATGCGGTCACCCCGGACCCCTTCGCCGAGGAGCGCGCCGAACCGCTGTCGCTGCAGGCCCAGCTGCGCGACGCGGTGCGGAACGCGGGCATCGGGCAGGTCGCCCCGGGGGAGGCCCCCTCCGGCAAGGCCCTGCTGACGGCCGTCGGTGGTGTCCGCGGGCTCGCCGAGTCGGTGCTGCCGGGCTTCGCCTTCCTGATCGTCTACGCGATCACGAAGGAGGTCGTGCCGAGCGTCGTCGTCCCGGTCGTGATCGGGCTCGTCTTCGTGGTGCTCCGGCTGCTCCAGCGCCAGTCGATCATGATGTCCTTCGCCGGCATCTTCGGCGTCGCGATCTCGGCGGGCCTCGCCCTGCTGACCGGTCGCGCCGAGAGCAACTTCATCCCCGGCATCGTCATCAACGCGGTGTTCCTGGCGGTGATCCTCGTCACGCTGGCGATGCGTCGGCCGCTGATCGGCCTGATCGTCGGGCTGCTCGTGCCGGGGGACGACGACGGGCACGACTGGCGGGACGACCCGGCCAAGCGACGGGTGCTCACCGTTGCGACGTGGATGTGGGCCGGGCTCTTCGCCTTCCGCCTGGCCTTCGAGATCCCGCTCTGGTTGGCGGCGCAGGTCGAACTGCTCGCCGGCATCAAGCTCATCACCGGCGTCCCGCTCTACGCGGCCCTGCTCTGGGTGACGTGGCTGCTCGTCCGGACCGTCTTCGTCAAGGACGAACCCGCCGCGGTGTAGAGTTGTCTCGACGTCAAGACACTTTGATCCGGGCACGACGGAGTCCCCGGGTTTAGGTTCACCTTGCTGGTGGGACGTCCCGCGGCCCGCGAGGATGAGGGCACACCGATCAACAGGGAGGCGGCACAGTGGCTGCAGTCAACAGCTTCGGCTCGAAGGACACACTCTCGGTCGGGGGTGTCGACTACGCCATCCACCGGATCGACGCCGTGCCCGGGCACGAGAAGCTCCCGTACAGCCTCAAGGTGCTGCTCGAGAACCTCCTGCGCACCGAGGACGGCAAGAACGTCACCGAGGGCCAGATCCGCGCGCTCGGATCGTGGAAGCCCGAGGCCGACCCGGACACCGAGATCCAGTTCTCCCCGGCCCGCGTGGTCATGCAGGACTTCACCGGCGTCCCGTGCATCGTCGACCTCGCCACCATGCGTGAAGCGATGGCGGAGATCGGCGGCGACCCGAACAAGATCAACCCGCTGTCCCCGGCCGAGATGGTCATCGACCACTCGGTCATCGCGGACCTCTTCGGCAGCTCGGACGCCCTCCAGCGCAACACCGACCTGGAGTACGAGCGGAACGGGGAGCGCTACCAGTTCCTCCGCTGGGGCCAGACGGCGTTCGAGGACTTCAAGGTCGTCCCGCCGGGCACCGGCATCGTCCACCAGGTCAACATCGAGTACCTGGCGAAGGTCACCTACACGCGTGACTTCGACGGCGAGACCTACGCCTACCCGGACACCCTGGTCGGCACCGACTCGCACACCACGATGGTCAACGGCCTCGGTGTGCTGGGCTGGGGCGTCGGCGGCATCGAGGCCGAAGCGGCGATGCTCGGCCAGCCGGTGTCGATGCTCATCCCGAAGGTCGTCGGCTTCAAGCTCTCGGGCGAGATCCCCGCCGGCGTGACCGCGACCGACGTGGTGCTCACCATCACCGAGCAGCTCCGCAAGCACGGCGTGGTCGGCAAGTTCGTCGAGTTCTACGGCGAGGGCGTCGGCGCGGTGCCGCTCGCGAACCGCGCGACCATCGGCAACATGAGCCCCGAGTTCGGCTCGACGGCCGCGATCTTCCCGGTCGACGACGTCACGCTCGACTACCTGCGCCTGACCGGTCGCGACGAGGCACAGATCGCCCTGGTCGAGGCCTACTCGAAGACCCAGGGCCTCTGGCACGACCCGTCGGTCGAGCCGGCCTACTCGGAGTACCTCGAGCTCGACCTCTCCACGGTCGTCCCGTCGATCTCCGGCCCGAAGCGCCCGCAGGACCGCATCGTCCTGTCGCACGCGAAGGACCAGTTCGAGGTCGACCTCGCCAACTACGCGAGCATCGACCACACCGAAGAGGACAAGGCCGTCGCGGACACGTTCCCGGCCTCCGACCCGGTGGCCGCGGCCCCCGGCGACGAGCACGCGGTCGACGACCTGCAGGACGCACCGGCGTCCGAGGTCCCGGCCCACGCCTCCAGTGCGCCCGGCACCGTGTCCAAGCCGACCTCGGTCGCCATCGCCGACGGTGACCCGTTCACCATCGACCACGGCGCCGTCGCGATCGCGGCGATCACGTCCTGCACGAACACGTCGAACCCGTCCGTGATGATGGCCGCCGGCATCCTCGCCCGCAACGCGGCGAAGAAGGGCCTCAAGGCCAAGCCGTGGGTGAAGACCACCCTGGCCCCCGGGTCGAAGGTCGTCACGGACTACTACGAGAAGGCCGGACTCACGACCTACCTCGAGGACCTCGGCTTCTACACGGTCGGCTACGGCTGCACCACGTGCATCGGCAACTCCGGCCCGCTGCCGGACGAGATCTCGCAGGCCGTGCAGGACAACGACCTCGCCGTCACCGCGGTGCTCTCGGGCAACCGCAACTTCGAGGGCCGCATCAACCCGGACGTCAAGATGAACTACCTGGCCTCGCCGCCGCTGGTCATCGCGTACGCCCTCGCCGGCTCGATGCACTTCGACTTCGACACCGACTCGCTCGGCACCGACACCGACGGCAACTCGGTGTACCTCAAGGACATCTGGCCCGACACGGCCGAGGTCCAGCAGGTCATCGACGCCTCGATCGACACCGAGATGTTCACCCACGAGTACGGCTCCGTGTTCGAGGGCGACGACCGCTGGAAGAACCTGCCGACCCCGACCGGTGACACGTTCGAGTGGGACAGCGAGTCCACCTACGTGCGGAAGCCCCCGTACTTCGATGGCATGACCATGCAGCCGGACGCGGTCTCGGACATCTCGGGTGCCCGCGTGCTCGCGAAGCTCGGCGACTCGGTCACCACCGACCACATCTCGCCGGCCGGTTCGATCAAGGCGGACAGCCCGGCGGGCAAGTACCTCGCCGACCACGGTGTCGACCGCAAGGACTTCAACTCCTACGGCTCGCGTCGCGGCAACCACGAGGTCATGATCCGCGGCACGTTCGCGAACATCCGTCTGCGCAACCAGCTGCTCGACGGGGTCGAGGGCGGCTACACCCGCGACTTCACCACGCCCGACGGTGCCCAGTCGTTCATCTACGACGCGTCCGAGCACTACCAGGCGCAGGGCACCCCGCTCGTCGTCCTGGGTGGCAAGGAGTACGGCTCCGGTTCCTCCCGTGACTGGGCGGCGAAGGGCACGAGCCTGCTGGGCGTCAAGGCCGTCATCACCGAGAGCTTCGAGCGGATCCACCGGTCGAACCTCATCGGCATGGGCGTCGTCCCGCTGCAGTTCCCGGCGGGCGAGTCGATCGACTCCCTCGGGCTCGACGGCACCGAGTCGATCTCGATCTCGGGTCTGACCGCGCTGAACGACGGCACCACGCCGAAGACGGTGCACGTCACGGCCGAGCCGACCGAGCACTCGCCGGCCGGCAAGCAGCCGATCGAGTTCGACGCGGTCGTCCGCATCGACACCCCGGGTGAGGCCGACTACTACCGGAACGGCGGCATCCTGCAGTACGTCCTCCGCTCCCTCGTCTGACCCCTCGCAACACGCAACCTGGGCGGCTCCACGCAGCGGTACTCCGTTGCGAGGAGCCGCCCTGGTTGCGTGTTGCGGAGGACGGGAGGCGCGTGGCGGGCCGTCACCGCGCCTCCAGTCCGTGTGCCGGTCGCGCGCATAGAGTGGGCCGTCAGCCGTACGAAAGGAGCGCCCGTGAGCCTGCTCGCCAGCATCACGTCCCCGCGCGACCTGAAGCGTCTCTCCGACGCGCAGATGACCGAACTCGCCGCCGAGATCCGCACCTTCCTGGTCGCCGAGGTCGCCAAGACCGGCGGCCACCTCGGGCCGAACCTCGGCGTCGTCGAGCTGACCCTCGCCATGCACCGGGTCTTCGAGTCGCCGCACGACCCCTTCGTCTTCGACACCGGCCACCAGTCGTACGTGCACAAGCTCGTCACCGGGCGCCAGGACTTCTCGCACCTGCGTGAGCGCGGCGGGATCGCTGGCTACCCGCAGCGCAGCGAGTCGGAGCACGACATCGTCGAGTCTTCGCACGCGTCCTCCTCGCTGTCGTGGGCGGACGGCATCTCCCGCGCCTTCCAGCAGACCGGGCAGTCCGACCGCACGGTCGTCGCGGTCGTCGGCGACGGCGCCCTCACCGGTGGCATGACATGGGAGGCGCTCAACAACATCTCGGACCAGAACGACCGCCGCCTGGTGATCGTGGTCAACGACAACGGCCGCTCGTACGCGCCGACGATCGGTGGGATGGCCCGGTTCCTCAGCTCGGTCCGCACCCGCCGCGAGTACCGCACGCTGTACGAGAAGAGCCGCGCCGCAGCCGACCACTTCGGCGCGCCCGGGCGTGCGGTGTACCGCGGCCTCCGCGGCGGGCTGCACGGCTTCCTGTCGCGCTTCACGAACAACGAGGCGCTGTACTCGAACCTCGACATCAAGTACATCGGCCCGGTCGACGGCCACGACCAGCAGGCAATGGAGGCGGCGCTCCGGCAGGCGAAGGGGTACGGCTCGCCGGTCATCGTGCACGTGATCACCGAGAAGGGGCACGGCTTCGAGCCCGCGCTCCGTGACCAGGCGGACCAGTTCCACGCCGTCGGGCACATCGACCCGGAGACCGGCGAGTCGCTCGACAAGGCCTCGGGGCCGTCGTGGACGTCGGTCTTCGCCGCCACCCTGGCCGAGGTCGGTCACGAGGACCCGCGCATCATGGCGATCACCGCCGCGATGCTCCGACCCACCGGGCTGCACCTGTTCCAGCAGGCTCACCCCGACCGGGTGATCGACGTCGGCATCGCCGAGCAGCACGCGGTCACCACGGCGGCGGGTCTGGCGTACGGGGGACTGCACCCCGTCGTGGCCCTCTACGCCACCTTCCTCAACCGGGCGTTCGACCAGGTGCTCATGGACGTCGCCCTGCACCGCGCCGGGGTGACGTTCGTCCTCGACCGGGCCGGCATCACCGGTCCCGACGGCCCGTCGCACCACGGCATGTGGGACCTGGCGCTGCTCCAGGTGGTCCCGGGCATCCGGATCGCCGCGCCGCGCGACGCCGTCACCCTGCGCGAGGAGTTCCGGGAGGCCGTGGCCGTCGACGACGCGCCCACGGTCCTCCGGTGGTCCAAGGGCCAGGTCGGACCGGACATCCCCGCGGTGTCCCGGACGGCGGACGGGGTGGACGTCCTGCACGCGTCGGAGGCGTCGGAGGACGTGTTGATCGTGGCCGTCGGGTCGATGGTGCCGACCGCGCTCGAGGCCGCCGGGCTGCTCGAGGCGCAGGGCATCGGCGTGACCGTCGTCGACCCGCGGTGGGTGGTGCCGATCCCGGCGTCGCTCATCGACCTGTCGCGCGACCACCGGCTCGTCATCACGATCGAGGACGGCGTCCGCGTCGGTGGCGTCGGGACCCGGCTGCGGCAGGACCTCCGCGCTGCCGGGGTCGACACGGGTGTGAACGAGCTCGGGCTGCCGGACGAGTTCATCGCCCACGCCAGCCGCAGTCAGATCCTCGCCGATGCCGGACTGACGGCGCAGGCGATCGCCCGCGACGTCATCGACCAGGTCGTGGGGACGAAGGTGCCCCAGGCGAAGCCGGCGCGGTCGCGGGAGTCCGCGGAGCGCTGACGCTGGGCGCGTGCCCGGCGCGCTTCGGCGTCGCACAACAGGAACCGCCCCGAACCATGGGATCCCATGGTTCGGGGCGGTTCCTGTTGTGCGGAGCCTGCCGGCGCCAGGCACCGGCAGCGGCCGCCCGGGCGCCGGGTCAGCGGGAGGCGGGCCCGACGATCGGCGGCTCGTGGAACGTGCCGCCGAAGACCCGCTCGGACGCCCCGCTGCGGTCGAGGTACGGGCTGATGCCGCCGGCCTGGAACGGGTAGCCCGCGCCGAGGATCAGCCCGAGGTCGATCTCCTCGACGTGCTGGACGACCCCGTCTTCGAGCATGCGGTGCACCTCGTCGGCCAGGGCGTCCTCGAACCGGCGCTGCATCTCGGCAGCGTCGACCGGGTGGGCGTCCTTCCGCGACGGGGCGACGAGCTTCACGGCAGCGGAGTCGTACCCGGTCGCGTTGCCCTTCTTGTCGCGGGTCAGGATCGTCCCGTGCTCGGCGATCCGCTTCAGCCCGTCGCCCGGGTAGAAGCGCTCCGGCCAGGCGGCGTGGTGCGAGTCGAGCACGTGCGCGCCGACCGGCAGGCCGACGAGCTCGAGCAGCTCGAACGGGGACATCGGCAGGCCCAGGGGAGCGGCGCCCTCGGCCACGGTCTCGAACGGGGTGCCCTCCTCGACGCCACGCATGGCCTCGCCGAGGACGCGTGCGAGCACCCGGTTGACGACGAAGCCCGGCTGGTCGGCCGTGACGATCGCGGTCTTCTTCAGGGTCTTCGCGACGGCCAGTGCGGTGGCGACGGCCTCGTCGGACGTCCGGGAAGCGCGGACGACCTCGAGCAGCGGCATCACCGCGACGGGATTGAAGAAGTGGAACCCGACCAGACGCTCCGGGTTCTGCAGCACCGACGCCATCTCGTCCACCGACAGCGACGAGGTGTTCGTGGCGAGGATCGCGTCCGGTGCGATGACCTGCTCGATCTTCCGGAACACCTCCTGCTTGACGCCCATCTCCTCGAAGACGGCCTCGATCACCCAGTCGGCGTCCGCGAAGGCGTCGTACGACACCGAACCGCTGACGAGTGCGGTGATGCGGTTCGCGTCGTCCTGCGAGACCCGGCCCTTGGCGAGCATCTCGTCCACGGACTGGCGGATCCGCGCGACACCGGCGTCGACGCGCTCCTGCGAGACGTCGGTGATGACGACGGGGACCCCGAGTCGGCGGGCGAAGAGCAGTGCGAACTGCGAGGCCATCAGCCCGGCGCCGAGGACGCCGACCTTCGTGACCTTCTTCGCGTCGACGCCCTCGGGAGCGCCGACCGGGCGCTTGGCCCGCTTCTGCACCAGGTCGAACGCGTACATCGACGCCGCGAACTGGTCCCCGGCGAGCAGGTCGGCGAGGGCGTCGTCCTCCCCGGCGAAGCGCTCCTCGAGCGACCCCGACTTGGCGGCGGCGACGAGGTCGAGCGCGCGGAACGGCGACTTCGGGACGCTGCCGATCTTCGACGTCACCTGCTGGCGGGCCACCTTGACGACGGTGCCCCAGGCGGCCTTCTCGATCATGCCGGGTTCGTTCTTGCGGACCACCTTGGTGCGACCGGACACGACACCGTCGGCCCAGGCGACCGCGGACGGCAGGAACGTCACCGAGGGGATCAGCGCATCGCCGATGCCCAGGTCGACCGCGGCCTTCCCGTCCATCAGACGGTTGTTCTTCAGCGGGTTCTCGACGATGACCCGCAGGGCCTTCTCCGGACCGATCAGGCGGGGGAGCAGCGTCGCGCCACCCCAGCCGGGGATGATGCCGAGGAAGACCTCGGGCAGCCCGATGCCCTGGGCAGCGGACGAGAACACCCGGTAGGTGCAGTGCAGCGCCACCTCGAGCCCGCCGCCGAGCGCGATGCCGTTGACGAACGCGAAGGACGGGACACCGAGCTCGCTGAACTTCCGGAGCGTGGCGTGGCCGAGCACACCGAGCTCGTGCGCGACCTCGCGGGAGGGCAGCGCTGCCGCCTGGGACAGGTCGGCGCCCGCGGCGAAGCAGTACTCCTTTCCCGTGATCGCGACGGCCTGGACGGTGCCGGCGGCCGCGGCGGCACGGAGCTCGTCGAGCACGCCGGACAGCTCACGCATGGTGCGCGGGCCGAGCGTCGAGGGGCGCTTGTAGTCCTTGCCGTTGTCGAGCGTGATGAGCGCGAGGGTGCCACCGGAGGGCAGCGCGACGTGCTTGACGTACGAGTGGGTGACGACCTCGTCCTCGCTCAGGGCAGTCAGCTGGTCGATCGGGGTGGTGGTCATGGTCAGGCCGCCTTCCGTGCCGCGGACTTGCTGAAGTTCGGGTTCTCCCAGATGACGGTGCCGCCCTGGCCGAGCCCGATGCACATCGTCGTGATGCCGTACTTGACGTCCGGACGCTCGGCGAACTGTGCGGCGAGCTGGGTCATCAGACGCACACCACTCGACGCGAGCGGGTGCCCGACGGCGATCGCGCCACCCCAGGCGTTGACGTTCGGGGAGTCCTGCGCGATGCCGTAGTTGTCGAGGAACGCGAGCACCTGCACCGCGAACGCCTCGTTGATCTCGAACAGGCCGATGTCGTCGATCGACAGGCCGGCCTTCGAGAGCGCCTTGTCGGTCGCGGGCACGGGGCCGACGCCCATCACCTCGGGCTCGACACCCGCGAAGGCGAACGAGACCATGCGCATCTTCGTCGGCAGCCCGTGCTCCTTCGCACCGGCGTCCGAGGCCAGCAGACTCATCGTCGCGCCGTCGTTCAGGCCGGCGGCGTTGCCGGCGGTGACCCGTCCGTGGGACCGGAACGGCGTCTTCAGCGCGGCCAGGGCCTCCAGGGTGGTGCCGGGACGCGGCGGCTCGTCGGCCGACACGATGTCCCAGCCCTGACCGGTGTTCACCTCGACCGGGATGACGTCCGGTTGCAGCTTGCCGGCGCCCCAGGCGGCGGCGTAGCGCTGCTGGGACTGCACGGCGAACGCGTCGGTGCGGTCCTTCGTGATGGCGGGGAAACGGTCGTGCAGGCGCTCGGCGGTGTTGCCCATCACGAGCGCGTCGGGGGCCACCATGCGCTCCGCGACGAAGCGGGGGTTCGGGTCGGCGTTGAAGCCCATCGGGTGACGACCCATGTGCTCGACCCCGCCGGCGATGGCGACGTCGGCGGCACCGAACGCGATCGCGCCGGCGAGGGTGGTGACGCTCGTCATCGCACCCGCGCACATGCGGTCGATGGCGTAGCCGGGGACGGACTTCGGCAGGCCGGCGAGCATCCCGACGGTGCGTCCGAGGGTCAGGCCCTGGTCGCCCTGCTGGGTGGTCGCGGCGACCGCGACGTCGTCGACGGCGGCTCCGTCGAGCGAGCTGTTCCGGTCGAGCAGCCCACGCATCGCGTGCACGGCGAGGTCGTCGGCGCGGGTCCGCCAGAACACCCCCTTCTCACCGGCGCGGCCGAACGGGGTACGGACACCGTCCACGAACACGACGTCTGATGTCTTCGGCAATGCGAGCCTCCAGATCCACAACGATCGGGTCGGAGCGACGTGTCACCCCGACCGGCCGGGCCTCGCCCGGCGACGCTCCGACGCTAGTACCCCCGGCTGGGCAGGGGCTCGTCGGTTGGGCGGTTCCTACGAGCCGGTGGTCCCGGTGGCGTCGTCGGCCTGTCCGTCTGCGACAAGCGCGGCGTCGCCGGTCTGCGCGTCGGCATCCGGGTCGTCGGTCGCGCCGAGCGCGTCGGCGTCCGCCGTCGTGTCGTCCGGACGGGAGGCCGTGGTCGCCGTGACCTCGGCCGCCGGGTCCTCGACGGACCGGTCCGCAGCCACCTCGAACGCGTGCGCGATGACCGACGCGGTCTCCTCGACCTGCCACGGCCGGGCGTCGTGCGACGCGAGGGTCGCCCCGACGGTCTCGGTCGCGACGGTCTTCGGCGGCGTCCAGGACACCAAACGGAGCGTCTCCGGCGTCAGCAGGTTCTCGACGGGCAGGTCGAGCTCGGCGGCACGCGCGGTGACGGCGGCCCGGGCGGCCCGGTACCGGCGGTCGGCGGCCGGGTTGCGTTCGGCCCATGCACGGGGCGGCGGGAGGCTCGGCTCGCTCCCGCCACGCAGGCGCGGCAGGTCCTCGGTGGTGCGACCCTCCTCGAGGGCGGCCCACCACCGGTCGAGTTCGGAGCGGCTGGCGCGACCCGTGAAGGACTTCAGCGCGCCGAGTTCGGCACGCGAGGTCGGGGCGGCAGCGGCGGCGGCCACGATCGCCGAGTCCGGGATGGTCCGGCCGGGGGCGATGTCGGTCTCCTGCGCGTACGCGTCGCGGGCGAGCCACAGCGACCGGGCGATCGCGAGCGCCCGGGCACCGCGGAGCACGTTCATGCCCGACAGCCGGCGCCAGGGCTCGGCGCGCGGCGGCTTCGGCGCACGGGCGAGGACGGCGGCGAACTCCTCCTCCGCGATGCGTGCCTTGCCGGCTGCTTCGAGGACCGCGGCGAGCGAGTCGCGGAGGTCCGGCAGCAGTTCGACGTCGAGGGCGGCGTACACGAGCCAGGCCTGGGGCAGCGGCCGGGTCGACCAGTCCGCGGCGGAGTGCGCCTTCGCCAGGGTGATGCCGAGCAGCTGCTCGACGACCGCACCGAGGCCGACACGGGGGAACCCGGCGATGCGCGCGCCGAGCTCGGTGTCGAAGATCCGGGTCGGGACCAGGCCGACCTCGCGGAGGCACGGCAGGTCCTGCGACGCGGCGTGGAACACCCACTCCTCGTCGACGAGCGCGGCCTGCAGGTCGGCGAAGTCGCCGATCGCGATCGGGTCGAACAGGAACGAACCGGACCCGCGGCGGAACACCTGGATCAGGTAGGCCCGCTGCGAGTAGCGGTACCCGCTGGCGCGCTCGGCGTCGACCGCGACCGGACCGGTGCCGGCGGCCAGTCGGGCGACCGCGTCGAGGTACTCGTCGCGCTCCTCGATGACGTGAACGGCGGCGTGCGCGTCCTCGTAGGCGGGATCGGCGTCAGTCACGGGCGAGCCTCCGGGGGGCCAGGAGCGAGACACCGTCCGAGGCCGGGGGGAGTCCGGCGAGCATCGCCACGATCTCCTCCCACGCCTGCACGTGCGGCGTCAGGTCGTCGTCGAGGGGCGTCCACGACGCCCGCAGTTCCAGCTGGGCACCGTCGCCCTGTGCCGCGAGTTCGCCGTACCCGCGCGAGATGATCTTCGTCGCCGTGCCGGACGCGTTGCCGTACCGGGCGCCGTGCGCGTCGAGGGCGTCGACGAGCCAGCTCCAGGTGACGTCGGCGACGAACTCGTCGACGCCGATCTCCGGCTCGAGCGGGGCCTGCGCGAAGGTGACGATGCGGTACGCGCCGCCCCACCCCTCCGGCTCCGCGGGGTCGTGCAGGGCGATGAAGCGTCCGGTGCCGAGGTCGGAGTCCACACCGTGCACCGCGCCCGACACGTCCGCCGCCAGGGCGAGCGAGAACGGGGCGATGCGACTCGGCGACGGGATCTCGGTGACCGTGGTCTCGGTGCGGGTCCTGCCGCTCGACACGAACGAGCGGAGACGCGCGAACGCCTCCGGTTCGGCGTCGGGGTCTCGGGATTCGGGCACGGATGCAGACTAGGCTCCGGACCCAGCACCGGTACGGGCGGCACGCCGTCCGCCCCGCAGTCGTGCTGCCCGCAGTCGCCCTCGTCCTGAGTCGTCCTCGTCCTGGAAGGCCCGCATGGCCCGCCGTCCCGATGCCGTCCGGTCCGTCGGCCTCCTCGCGCTGGGTGCCGGCCTCATCGCCGCCGCGGTCGGGGTCGCCGTCGTCGCCGGGTCGGTCGCCGCCGTCGCCCGGGCCGTGGTCACCCCGGACCGCAAGCGCACCGAGCGGGTGCCGATCACGGCCGTCGACCTGGAGGCACGCACCGTCTCCCTGGGACGCAGTCCCGACACCGAGTCCCCGGGTCGGTACAGCCTGTGGTTCGGTGGTGCGACGGGGCACATGCGGGTCGGCGAGGTGCTCGACACCACCGACACGACCGTCACCCGCCGGGTCATCGCCGTCGACGCCGGCGACCCCACCGTCGCCCGACGCGGTCGGTGGGGCGGCTGGTTCTACCTGACCCCGGGGGAGCTCGGGGTGCCGGTCGAGGACGTCGACGTGCAGACCCCGAACGGCCCTGCCCCCGCCTGGGTCGTCCGTGCCGAGGACCCGGCCGCGCCCTGGGCCGTCCTGGTGCACGGCCGGGGCGTGACCCGGGCCGAGACGATCCGTGCGGTACCCGTGTTCCGGGCCGCCGGCTACTCGGTCCTGCTGGCGTCGTGGCGGAACGACGGCGTCGCACCACCGAGCCCGGACGGTCGCTACGGCCTGGGGTCGACCGAGTGGGAGGACGTCGACGCAGCCCTGGACTGGGTCGCGCAGCAGGGCGCCACGAGCGTCGTGCTCATGGGCTGGTCGATGGGCGGCGCCGTCGTCCTGCAGACCCTGGTGCGCTCCGGCCTCGCCGGGCTCGTCAGCGGCGTCGTCCTGGAGTCGGCGGTCGTCGACTGGCATGCGGTCCTGAAGTCGCAGAGCCGGGCGCTCCGGCTGCCCCGACCGGTGCGGAAGGTGGCGCAGTGGGTCCTCCGCACGCCCGTCGTCCACCGGGTCGCCGGACTGGACCAGCCGATCGACCTGCGGGAACTCGACATGGTCGCCCGCGCCGACGAACTGCGGGTGCCGATCCTGCTGCTGCACAGCGACGACGACGGGTTCGTGCCGTCATCGGCGTCGTACGCCCTCGCCGCCGCCAGACCGGACCTGGTGCAGCTCGAGGTCGCCCACGTCGCGCGGCACACCAAGCTCTGGAACCACGATGCGGACTGGTTCGACGCGCGGATCCGGGCGTGGCTGACCGACGTGGTGCGGCCGGCGGCCGACGTGCGGTGACATGCGTGCGGTGACGTGCGCGCGGTGACGTGCGCGCGGTTCCCGACGTACGGTGACCGACGTCGGCCGGGAGGCGCGGGACGAGCCATGACGCGCCTCCCGTCCGTCGGGTGGTGACCACCCGACGTGCGCGCCGCGACCGGCCCGTCTGCAGCGCCTGCCCGCCTCAGCGGCTACCAGCTTCAGCGGTCGGGGAAGAGGTCGACGGACCGCGGGGTGGAGCGGTAGCGGAGGTGCTCGAAGTCGGGGTGCCAGTCGACGAGGCCGACCACGGCGCGGACGGCGATGTCGATGAAGTACGGCGACACGACGACGCGGCGGGGGATCGTCGTCGCCTCGATCTCGGTCGCGGGTCGGGAACGCGACCCGGAGAAGTCGGTGACGTGCACGCCGTCGAGGTCCGTGCCCCAGGTGTACGCGGGCAGCAGGCGGGCGGTGTCCGGGGCGACGTTGCCGACGACCTCCCACATGCCCGGCTGGAACCGTGCCGGCAGGGTCAGCCCGGCCACCACCGGCTGCGTGGCGAGCACGACGAGCGGGTCGGCGGGGCGCGGCAGGTCCTCGGGGCGCTGGAAGACCGCGACGTAGACCGCGTCGTGCAGCGTCGCGAGGACGTGCCCGAGCAGCACGCTGCCGCCGCCGTCCGGGATGAAGAAGACGTCACCGGTCTCGGCGATGAACGGCTGGCGGCTGAGTGGGACCAGCTCGTCGGCGGACGGATCGGCGCGTGCGGACGAGCGGTCTGCTGCTGCTGCTTCCGTGGCTGGCGGATGCGACGCCGTCACACCGGAGCGTCGAAGTCGTTCGACCTGTTCGTCGAGGTCACGGCCGGGTGTGCCGCGGCCGACCATGTCGATGGTGAAGACCTTCTCGGGGTCCGCCCTGGTCTCGGCCAGGAGCTGCGCGAAGAGCTGCTGTTCGCTGTCAGCCTGGTGGAACTCGGAGCCCGATGGCTGGTCCTTCTTGCGCTTGCCGAACACGTCGTCCGTTCCCCTCGTCCGATGACACCCCATCGTGGCACGACTGGTCAGTCGGACGTTGCTGGTGGGTCGACGACTGCCAGGCCACCGCCGGGCATGGCGATGATCATCCGGGGCTCCGGCCCGGCGCCGTGGTGGTTCCACGACTCGTACGACTCGTCGGGCCAGGCCTGCAGGACCGTCCCGGATGCGAAGTCGAGCCGGAGGTCGGCGCCGTCGAGTGTCGCGTTCCTGACCGTGTCGCCGTGCAGGGCCAGGACGGGTGCGAGCGATGTCGGGTCCGTCGGGTCCACGAGCCGGCGTTCCCCGTCCGGACCGGTGATCGCGAACTCGGCCTCGAACTGCATCGTCGTGCCGTTCGAGAACCCGATGGAGGTCTGGAAGGTGATGGTCAGGACGTCCACCCGGGCGCCGGTGAGATCGAGCCTGTGGTCGTCGGTCACGGAGCCTCCTCCGGGGCCGTCGTGACCCACTCCCGCGCTCATGACGGCGTCCCTCCGGGCAGCGTGCGGGCGACGACCTCGCCGCCGGTCAGGACGTCGATGTCCAGGCGCGCTCGTCCTGGTTCGGACCAGTGCCACGACGGCCGGTCGCGGTGGGACCACCCCTCCAGCACCTCACCCGATGCGAAGCGGACGGCGATGCGGGCGCCGGTGACGGTGCCGCGTTCCACCACCTTCGTGTGCAGAGCGAGGAGCGGCAGGAGCGAGGGCGGGTCGCCCGGCTCCATGAACGTGTGCGTGCCGTCGGTCTCGGTCAGCGAGAAGGCTGTCTCGAACCGGAGGGTTGCTCCGCTCGAGAAACGGACGGTGACGGTGGTGTCGACCGTGACGGCGTCCACCGTGTCGCCAGCGAGGTGCAGCTGGATGGGGGCCGACGTGGTGTTCGTCACGGTGTCCTCTCGCCGTCGCCGGCGTCTCGCTCTGCGGGGAACACGAGCTGATCGACACACGGCAGTTCGGTCGGCATCGCGTCGGTGAACCACGGGAGCTCGACCATCTGCATCCTGCCGTCGTGCACCCAGATGAGCAACTCGCCGCCGACTGCCTCGGCGTCGGTCCGGTAACTGGGGGTTTCCGGCAGTGGTCCATCGGGGAGGTCGACGCGGGGTGCCTCGTCGCGTTCGAGCGCGAGCGCCCACGCGCGCCGCCCGGACGGCGTGACGTCGACCACTGCGTCGAGCTGGGTGAGGAGCGCCGGCGCCTCGTCGATCCGAGCGTTCTGGAGGCACGCGCGGACGAGTGCACGGATCTGCTGACCGTCACGTGCCTCCTGTGCGCGGCGTTGCTCGTCCTGTGCGCGGCGCTGCTGGGCGGCGGTCTCCTCGTCGCGGCTCCCGATGCCCGGTACGGGAACGCCGGGCCCGAGGAACAGTTCGAACTCCCAGGAGGTCCCGATCACCGAACGATCCAGGGTCACCGTGACCGTCGTGCTGTCGAAGAAGTCGATGCGGATCACTGCCTGCGAGGCGTCGGTCGTGGTGCTGTCGATCGGGGAGCCGAAGAACTCGCCGTCGATCATCTGGTGGTTGTCCCGGACGAAGCGCCGCATGTCGTCGTCGGTGATCCACAGCCCGTCGCCGCTGCTGTCGCGCAGCTTCTGCTCCCACTCGAGGACGTTGAGGTCCGAGTGGGGCAGCGCGACCATGTCCAGGTCGGTGACGAGCCAGCGCAGCGGGGGGATGGTCATCCCGTTGACGACGTTGCGGAACGTCAGGACGCCCATCGGTTGTGAGCCGATCAAGCGGTGGTACGTCACGAAGTCGGGCTGGGGTCTCCTGGTTGCCGGGTGGCCTGATCTCCTGCGGAACGACATGGTCCTCATTCGCTCGCTCTCACCGATCGCTTCCTGCTGCCTCGGAACGCGGTTCGCGAGTCTACGGGAGCTTGCCGACCAACTCGATCACTTCGTCGAGGAGCGCGAGCAAGCACTCATCTTGTGGGCGTGCGCGTCCGCCTCGGTCTTGTAGATCTCGCCCCATGCGATGCTCGGAGGCATGGCACGGACAGGCAGATCGACGTCAGGGAGACAGATCTGCACGAAGTGCGGGAAGGCGGGGAAGGTCCAGAGGTCTTCGTCTTCGAAGCGACTCCAGAGCAACAGCTCCCCGATGCCCAGCGGGTGGCCGAGCTCCTGACCGTTCAGCGGCGGATCGCAGCTGACCATCAGTGCATGGCGACCGTTCGGGAGCTCGATCGGTCGTTCCACTTCGCACCGGAAGACGGACGAGAATCGCTTGCTGTCCGTGGAGGAGAGAAAAAAGACTTCTTGCATGTCAGAACTCCGGATTGATGCCGCTGACCCGATCGAGTTGGTTCACGCCCTTCTCGATGCCGTTCGGGATGATGTACTCGTCAAGTCTGCCTCGGTTGCCGTCCAGGGGAACCGGTGCCTTCGTCTCACCGCCGCGCTGGGGTGTTCTCGACCCAGTCGAAGACGACCACGGGCCTTCCTTCAGGGGTCGTGTGGACGGCGGGACATGGCCGCCGCCGGTGTTCCTTCCCCGAAGATCGAAGTGAACCGGTCTTTCACTTCGACTCGGTCCAGGTCGAGGATCACCGTCCACCATGCTCCGTCCACCACATCGATGACGATCACGGCTTTGTCGAGCTGACCCACATCTGCTGCCTCGAAGCCGATGAACTCGCCCTCGATGAACTGCACCGTGGCTGCGACGAGACGAGTGAACGTGGCGGGGTCGAGTACCGGCTTGGGGAGACCGGCTGTGCTCGACACCTGTTCGAGTTCAGTTATTTCCAATCCGGAACCGGGGGAGACATTGACGAAGATGTCCTCTGCTGTCCAGTAAAGCTCGGGCAGGTGCAGAGACTCCAGAATGTCGTCGAGTTCGACACCCACGTCTTCATTTTGGATCAAGTCAAGAGTGAAAAGGCGCAGCATACGGAACCCTCGATCAGGTGTTCGGCCCTTCGGGTGCACATCGCCGCGGAGGAGAACAGAGCCATGCGCCTCGAAATGTTCGGGAAGCTCAGCCAGTTCCTCTGGCCACTCTTGCAAGAGACGTTTGATGTCCTCGACGATCCACATGGGAACAGTGAGGTTGCGCTCCGCGATGAGCCCTGCTGCGATGCTCAGACCGATAGGAGCTTCGTTGCATTCAACGAGATCGCGCGCATCTTCCAATGCTTGAATTCCGAGCCGCTCTTCGAGTCCGCTGATGATGCGGAGTGCCTGATTGCGGTAATTGTCAAGGTCGTTCATCGCGCGTTTTTCGATGTGTTGGTAGGGAATCCGGAAATGATCTCATCGTTTCTGATGACTACTCGAATCACGACGCCGTGCCGAATGCCGTTCGCGATGGAGGTCGTCCCGGCCTTACCCTGCGCCACCCACTCGAGATCTGGGTCAGTCGCGACGTCAGAGATATCGTGGATGATCCTGCCATACGCAAGGGCTTCCTGGTCGTCAGCCGAACAGCTCTGCAGAAGTCGGTGTCTCCCGGTAGATCAGGTCGTCCATGAACGGTAGCCACGGTCCTTCCCCGTGCAGTGCGCGAACGAACTTCTCGAGGATCATCGGAGAGTCGATCACGAGGGGTGGAATGGCGTCGGCGAGATCGCCTGTCACGGTGGTTCTCGCGGAACCATCGAAACTGGTGACCTCCACACCTTGCTGCCCCGGCGTCTTGACAGAGTAGGCGGGAAGGAACCTCCGGCGGTCTGGGGTCGCGCTCCCGAAGATCTCCCACATACCTGGTCGGAAGCGGGAGTCGAAGGTCATCCGCGCAAGGAGGGGCGGCGTGCCAAGCGCAGCACTGACGGCTTCCAGCCCTGGACTTGGGGTGGCGACCGTGGAGTCGAACACCACGACGTAGAGCGCGCCTTTGTGCTCGTCAATGACTTGCCCGACTTGGTAGTTCCCGCCGTGGAAAGGTATTCCGAACACGTCTCCTGGCCGCACATCGTACAACTGCCTCTCGCTGTTCAAGACGGGTCTCCTCCTGCGGGCCAGGTCGGCAATCACCGAGCGGGGGTCTCACGTCTGGCCGGGGGCAGGAAATCAGTGATGTAGAGCACGCCGACGATCCGACGAGCAGTCGGGTCCAGGGCTGCGGTCACCAATGAGTCCTGTAGCCAGGCCGAGCACAGCAGGACCCCCGTCGGGCCAGCATCAGAGAGGTCCTTCGTGAACTGTTCCAGTCCGACCACCGTGACCCCCTTCTCACGTGCCAGGTTGTACTTCGTCCAGAGCGTCCTCGCGATGCTGGAGGCCTCGGTCTCGCCGAGGCGGAGGACCCGGTCGTCGGGCAGCGCTTCGATCGCGGACAGGGCGCGGCCTGCGGCCGGGAGTGGCGACGCCCGAAGGAGCCCGCGGAGGTCTCCGAGCGAGGTTGTCCTCGCCGTCCGAGATCGATCGAGGTAGGTCGCAGCGAGCACCTCGTTCTCGTGCTCGCCGAGCACGAACGACACCACCTCCTCGGCGGACTCCACCTGGCAGAAGATGACCGGAGTGCTGCCCAGGCCGACGAGCGGCTCGATCAGCTCCTGGAGGTTCGGTTCGCGGGCCAGGTACTTGGAGCGCACCATGGCGACGAACTCCGCTGCGCTGAAACGGTCGGCGAAGACCTCGTCGTCCTTCTGAGCACGAGCCATCACCGACTCCACCTCCGGGGGAACCGGCACAGTGGAGTGCGCGAGGATCCGGTCGAGGTCCCGAACGGTCAACACGCTCATCAGTCGCCGTACCTTTCAACTTTCGCATCGCGGACCACTCCGCGGATGAGGACTTCGGACTCGTTGTAGTTGTCGGGACTTGGCACGACGCGGCTCGCGTAGGGCTCCAGATCGGTGCTGAGGACGACCCCACGACCGCCGGGTGTCAGGACGCCCTGCCCAGTTGGATCAGAAGCAAACCGCTCAGCGACGGATCGGTCCGTGCTCCAGCTCGTCATCATGCTGTTGCGACTGTCTCCCGCGTTGTGGGCCGCTGCGTCCCGGTGGCCCTGCAGGTGGCCGGGGTACGCGACACCTTCCGTCGCAGCGGCGTACTCGTGATGCGTTTCGTTGATCCCGCGGTAGATCGGGGTGGGCGTCGGCGCAACGTCCTCAAGCTTGCTGACGGCGTTCGGCACGTGCACCTTGTTGAGCACCCCGCCGGTGGCTGCCGACGTCGCCGCACCCTCCGCAGCGTTCCGCAGCAGGCTGCCCGGCGTGACCGGCTGCCCACTGACGACGGTGTTCGCGACGTTCTCGACGGCACCCTCGACCGCGTTGCCGACGAAGTGCTTGCCGATCGCCGCACCGAAGCCGCCGCCCACCGCGCCGAACGCTCCGCTGACAGCGACCTGCCCCCAGTTGACCTCGCCGGTGGTGGCCTTCTGGATGATGGTGTCCGCGCCGGCGCTGATGAGCATCATGCCGACCGGGCCGCCGACGCCGGTGGCCATGAGGAGTCCACCGCCGACGACCATCGCGCCACCGGCGACGTACTCCCAGTTGTCCTTGAACCATTCGCCCGTGGCCGCTGCGGCCCGGGCCAGGGGACCCTGCTCGCTGGCGGCGTAGGCCTCGAGTTCGGCGTCGGTGATCGGCGCGAGCCCGAGCGGGTCGAGGGCGTGCAGCGGGTCGTTGCCGGCGAACGAGTACGGGTTGCCACCCCAGGCGGCTCCGGCGGGCGGAGCGAGCGGGTCGACGGAGAGGAAGCCGCGCGTGGTCGGGTCGTAGGCGCGGGCGCCCATCCACTCGAGTCCGGCGACCTGCAGGGTGCCGTCGGCGCCCAGACCGACGGCCGCGGGCAGGGACGCGCCTCCGACGTCGGCGAGGACCTGCCACGGGTCCGCTTCCGAGGCCGCACGGGCGCTGCGCCAGCCGGCGGTCGTCCAGGCGTCACCGACTCCTGTGATGCCTCCGGGAGCGCGGAGGACCGGCGCTTCGCCGACCGCGAGGAGCGTCGGCGTGGCCGCCGCGGTGTCCCAGGTGATCGGGACACCGTCGACCTCGGCGAGTTCACCGAGGGCATCGACCGTCAGGTCCGTCGACGCTGAGCCATCCTGACCCTGCGTCCGGGTGCCCGTGAGCCACCCGCGGGCGTCCCACAGAGAGTCGGTGGTGCTGCCGTCGCTCCGGAGTTCGCGCGTGCGCTGGCCGCGCCCGTCGTACTCGTAGGTGACGGACTCGTCACCGTCCTCGACCCGGATGAGCTGACCTGCCGCGTCGTGGTGGAACCGGCGGACTCGATCATCGGTGCGTTCCTCGACGAGCCGTCCGGCTGCGTCGTAGACCCAGTCGGACCGGTGGTCAGGTCCCACCGCTGACACGAGTTCGGCGGAGACCAGCTGTGCCCCGTCGTCGTGGCCGTACCCGGCCCGTCCGGTGGGGCCGTCCACCGACAGGATCCGCCCGTCGGGATCACGCTCGATGCGGGTCACGTCGGACCCGTCGGCGTCGGTCGTCGTGTGCTCGACGAGCTGGCCGTCCGCGTAGCGCCAGGACTGCAGCCGGTCACCGGCCCGGAGGCCCGTCAGACGTCCGGCAGGGTCGTGGTCGTACCGGACCTCGCCGAAGGCAGTGTGCTCGAGACGGCTGACACGTCCGACGGCGTCGCGGTCGTACCGGGTGACCGTGCCGTCGGGGGAGTACACAGCGGTGCGGAGGCCGTCGGCGTCGTGGCTCCACCGGGTCTCACGGGAGTCGGTGCTGCGACGGACGAGCTGTCCGAGCCGGCTGTACTCCAGCGTGTGGGCCACCGGATCCCCGCCACGGGTGTGGTCGGTGATCGTGACCGTGCGGGAGGGCGGGTCGCGGTCGATGCGGGCGATCAGTGCATCGTCGGCGTACTGGGCGACCTCGAGCCCGGCGGCGTCGTGCTCCCATCGCAGGGTCCTGCCGTCGGGGTCGGTTTGGGTCAACTGGCGCCCGGCCGCGTCGTAGGTCGCGGTGGTCGTTCGTCCCAGGGGATCAGTGGACGACGACACCTTGTCGAGCTGCGTGTACGTCCGGACCGTCACGCCACCGAGTGGGTCGGTGGTGCGGACGAGTCGACCGCGCTCGTCGTACTCGTAGCGGGTCACCCCACCGAGTCCGTTCACCGCGGCGGTCAACTGGCCGGCGGCGTCGTACCGGAACGACCGCTGCCCGAACCGGGAGTCCCGTGCCGAGACGACCCGACCGACCCGGTCGTACCGGTACTCTGCGGTGCCGACACCCGGCACCTGGGAGCGCACGACACGGCCGACGGCGTCGTACTCGGTCCGCGCGACGGTCCCGTCGGGCATCGTGCGCGCTGTGATCCGCGAATCGGCGTCGTAGGTCAGCGTGGTGCGGGCGCCGGCCGGGTCGACGGCGGCGACGGGACGACCACAGCGGTCGTACTCGTAGCGGCTGGTCCGCCCGGCGGGCGTCGTCACGGCCACGACACGACCGGCCCGGTCGCGCTCGATGACCGTGAGGCCACCGTCGGCGTCGACGAGTTCCACCGGGCGTCCGGCGGCGTCGTAGGTGGTCAGCTCCGCGGAGGTGTCGGCGTGTTCGACCGACAGCGGCCGACCGAGTTCGTCCGTGCGGACGGTGACGTCCTCGAATGCGTTCCGCACGACCGCGATGCCGTCGACGCGTGCGCGCTCGGTGTCGGTCCGGACGCCGGTGGGGTCGACGGTGGCGCTGACCTGCCCGGTTGCGTCGTACTCGCGGGTCCAGCTGCCGCCGGCCGGGTCGACCACGGTGCCGAGACGCGAGAGCGCGTCGTGGACGAAGCGCCACTCGGCCCTGTCCGGCAGGGTCGCCGTCGTCACGTTGCCGAGCGCGTCGAAGGCCTTCGTGACGACCCGACCGAGCGGGTCGGTCGTGGCGACGACCTGGCCGTGCGGCCCGTACGTCAGCTCGGTCCGCGCACCGGTGGGATCGACCGTCGCGGTGACCCGACCGCCCGGACCGTGTTCGTACCGCCACACGCCGCCGTCGGGCTCCTCGCGGGAGGTCAACAGCCCGGTGGCGTCGTACCGGTAGCGCGTGCGGTGGCCGAGAGGTGTCCGGGCTTCGACGACACGACCGGCGTCGTCGCGCTCGAGTCGTGCGACCGCGCCGTCGGCGTCCTCGATGCCGACGACGTCGCCGAACCGGTCGTGGTGGAAGGTGACCCTCACCCCGGTCGGGTCGGTGCACCGGACGAGCACACCACCGCGCCACTCGAGCTCGGTCCGACCGCCGACGGGGTCGACGACGACCGACGGGTTGCGGTCCGCCGCGTCGGCGTACTCGTACTCGACGACACCGCCACCTGCCGTGACGACCGTCGTGACGCGGTCCTGCTCGTCGTGGCCGTACGTCAGGTCGGCGCCCTCCGGCGTCACGGTGCGGACGCGTCGGCCACGGTCGTCGTACCCGTGGACGGTCGTCTGGCCGCCGCGCTCGGTGACCGACACCAGGTTGCCGTGCGGGTCGTACGACATCGACTGACGGCGGCCGTCGGCGTCGACGATGCCGACGACGCGGCCCTTCCGGTCCGAGATCCAGGTGTTCGTGGCGGTTCCGTCGGTGTCCGACACCGAGGTCACCCGGCCCTGCAGGTACGCGAACCGGACGGTGCGTCCGAACGGGGTGCGCTGCTCGACCACACGGCCCTGCGCGTCGTACACGTTGACGCACTCGACGACGCCGGAGGCCGCGGTCACCTGGTCGACCAGGCCTGCGTCGTCCCACCGGTAGCGTCGCGTGCCGACCGCGTCCTGCGCGGCGACGAGGCGGCGGGCGTCGTCGTACCGGTACTCGACACGGCGGCCGTCCGACGCCGAGACGGAGGCGACGCGGTCGTCCTGGTACTCGACGTGGACCGCGCGGCCGAGTTCGTGCTCGAGCCGGGTGATCCGGTCGTCGGCGCCGCGGACGACCGAGACGCCGGTGCCCGGCCCCCGGTCGGTGCCGAGCCAGAGCCCGGCCGGCGTGAACGTCCATCGACCGCCGGCGTTGTCGGCGACGACGAGCACGGCGTCCTCACGGCGGAGCCAGAGGTCCTCGCCGACCCCGCGTCCCCAGCCGTCGCCGTCCCGGGGGAAGTCGACCTGGCGTCCGTCCTCGAGCACGATCGACGCGACTTCGTCGCCGAGCTCCAACCGGACGTCGAGCACCGACGACCAGCCGATGCCGAACCACCCGACCCGGGTGTCGAGCGAGTTGTACATCCGCGAGACGTGCAGCGCTGCCGCGGCCCCACCGAAGCGCAGGTCCGTCTCCGGCTCGAGGAAGTTGCCCGTCGCGGTGTTCACCGGGTCGTCGGCGAAGCCGTTCGTCGGCGGGGTCCCCATCGCCGAGAACGGGCCGATGGTCAGGTCGTCGCGCGTGGCGTCGATGCCGGCCGCCGCCAGGGCCGCCGAGATCGAGGCGTCCGACAGCGTGGCGGGTCCGGTGCCACCGCCTGCAGCCTCGAACTGCGCCGCGACGGTGCCCGCCCAGGCCGCGTCCTGACCGTTCGCGGTCAGCCAGTCGTTCACGGCGGTCACGAGCGACTGCGCGTTCAGCGTGCCCCAGCACGGGTTGCAGCCGGACTCGTAGTCGGTCAGGGCATTGCGGAAGGTCGAGACCGCGCCGGCGAGTGACTCGTCGCACGACCGGATGCCGGACTGGAACGACCGGAGGTCCGCGGGCACCGCCGACGACGTGCCGCCGCCTCCGCCACCCCCACCGGCCGGGATGGTCCGGCCGCTCACGGTCACGGCGTCGGCCTGGCGGTGCGGCTCGGGCTCCGGCTCCGGTGGCTTCGGGTCGTCATCGGCGCCGAACCAGGTCCCGACCTCGTGGGTCGCGGCGACGAAGAGGTTGTCCTCGCGCTCCTTCTTGCGCGCCGCCCAGGCCTTCGCCTTCGCCCGCCGGCCGTCCTCCTGCTTCGCGGCCTCACGCAGCTGCTCGACGAAGCCGGACAGGCTCTGCAGAGCGCCGACGAGCTCGGACGCCCCTCGGGAGGCGACGTCCGCGTTGTCCGCGAAGACCTGGGAGAAGTACCCCCGGAACTCCCGGCTCGCGGTCGTGACGTACGACGCCCGTGACCCCGATTGGCCGCTGATCGCGTTCGCGAGCCCCGTCGCAGCGGACTTCAGTCCGTCGGCGTCTCCGTATGAGTACCCCGTCGGGTCGTTGCCGTGGATCTTCCCCATGTCGTCCCGTTCCCCTCGTCGGTTGACGGGCCCATCCTGTCACGTGCACCGCTCGTTCCGCCGGAACGCTCAGCAGACGGCGGGAACGACGGACGGGAGGCGCGTCACCGCTGAGCGGGCCGCGCCCGTCCGGAACGAGGCAGCTACGCGACCGCGGCCGTGACCTGCCGCTGCACCCGGCCGAGCATGCCGACCATGCCGCGGATCCGCAGCGGACTGACCGCCTCGGACAGCCCGATCGTGAGCGGGTAGTCGGACGGCACGGCGAGCACCTGCTCGGCGGTCAGACCGGAGAGGCCCTGCGCCAGGATCGAGGCGAACCCGCGGGTGGTGGGCGACTCGCGCGGCGCGGTGGCGTGCATCCGGACGACGTCGGGGGCGTCGCCGTCCTCGCCGACCGTGACGGTGATGAAGACCGGGGACTGGCACTCCTCGACACGTTCGAGTTCGTCCTCGTGGCCCTGCAGACGCGGCGGCAGGGCCGGCAGCTCGTCGGAGAACTCGAGCAGGAGCTGCAGGCGGTCGTTCAACGAGAGCGCGAGGAAGTCGTCGCGGATCTCGGCGAGGGGCTGGGGGAGTGCTGCGTCCGTCATCGAGAGGGCAGCGTACCCGGCTCCGAGCCCTGCACGATCGGGACGCGGACGGCGCTGCCCCACTCGGTCCACGAGCCGTCGTAGTTCCGGACGTTGTCGTAGCCGAGCAGGTGCTGCAGGACGAACCAGGTGTGGCTCGAGCGCTCACCGATGCGGCAGTAGGCGATGACCTCGTCCGCGTCGCCGATGCCGGCACCGTCGCGGTAGACGGCGTCGAGCTCGTCGCGGGACTTGAACGTGCCGTCCGCGGCGGCGGCGGTCGCCCAGGGGATGTTCACGGCGGTGGGGATGTGGCCGCCGCGGAGAGCGCCTTCCTCCGGGTAGTCCGGCGCGGTGGTGCGGGAGCCGTCGTACTCGGGGGCGCTGCGGACGTCGATGAGCGGCTTGCCGAGGTGCGCGAGGACGTCGTCCTTGAAGGCACGGACCGGCTCGTCGTGGCGCTCCACGACCGGGTACTCCACCGGCGCGACGGTCGTCCGGTCGGTCGTCATCGCGCGGCCCTCGGCGATCCACTTCGCCCGGCCGCCGTCGAGCAGGCGGACGTCCTCGTGCCCGAAGAGCGTGAAGACCCAGAGGGCGTAAGCGGCCCACCAGTTGTTCTTGTCGCCGTGGATGACGACGGTGGTGTCGCGGCCGATGCCCTTGCCGCCGACCAGGCGGGCGAACGCCTCGCCGTCGATGTAGTCGCGCTGCACCGGGTCGTTGAGGTCGGTGTGCCAGTCGATCTTCACCGAGCCCGGGATGTGCCCGGTCTCGTAGAGCAGCACGTCCTCGTCGGACTCCACCACGACGAGCTCCGGCGATCCGGCTCCGGCGTCGAGTTGCTCCTGCAGCCACTCGGTGGACACCAGGCGCTCGGGGTGCGCGTAGGAGCGGAACTTCTCGGACGGGTCGACCGGTGCGGTCATCGGGGGTACCTCCTGGGGATCGGTGGCGTGCGGACTACGATCGGTCCTTGCGCGTCGACGGCAACGGTACGCGGGCGGGCCGAGTCCCCGCCGCACCGTGACACCGCACGACGAACACGACACGCACGCTCCGCACCGGAAGGCCGTCTTGCCCGAACTCGCTCCCGTCGCCCACCTCGTGGACCGCGACCCGCAGGTGACCCCGCAGCAGATGGCCGAGTCGCTGGTGCCGCCGCCGCAGTTCACCACCGCGTCGTTCGCCTCGTACCGCCCCGACCCGGAGTACGCGTCGCAGGCCGAGGTCCGGGACGCGGTCGAGGCCTTCGTCGCGACGCCGCCCGAGCCCGCCAAGCGCGGCCTGTTCGGCCGGAAGCGCAAGGAGCCCGAGGTCCCGGTGAAGTCGGGCGTGTACCTGGACGGCGGGTTCGGCGTCGGCAAGACCCACCTGCTCGCCGCCGCCTACCACGCAGCGTCCGGCCGGAAGACGTTCGGCACCTTCATCGAGTACACGGCCCTGGTCGGCGCACTCGGCTTCCAGGGCACCGTCGACCTGCTCCGCGGCACCGCGCTCGTCTGCATCGACGAGTTCGAGCTCGACGACCCGGGCGACACCATGGTCATGACGCGGCTGATCAAGGAGCTGTCCGAGTCCGGCACCCGCTTCGCCGCCACGTCGAACACCCCGCCGGGCGCGCTCGGCGAGGGCCGGTTCGCCGCGCAGGACTTCCTCCGCGAGATCCAGGCGATGTCGGACCGGTTCGACACGATGCGCATCGACGGCCTCGACTTCCGTCGTCGTGCCGTCGACGAGTCCGCCTCCGTCGTCGACGACGTCCCATCGGTGCTGGCGACGGTGACCGCGTCGGCGTCTGGTTCCGGGACGGGAGGCCCGGCCCGCGTCACGCAGGACGACTTCCGCTCCGTCGTGGCCCACCTGGCGTCGGTGCACCCGTCGAAGTACGTCGCGCTGGTCGACGGTCTCGACGCGGTGGGCCTGACCGACGTGCAGGCGTTCACCGACCAGACCGACGCGCTCCGCTGGGTGGCGCTCGTCGACCGGCTGTACGACGCGCAGGTGCGGATCGTCGCGTCCGGCATCCCGCTCGACACCGTGTACCCCGAGGTGATGCTCGAGGGCGGGTACCGCAAGAAGTACCTGCGTGCTGCCAGCCGCGTCGTGGCCCTGACGCGCGCGGAGACCCAGCCCCGAGCCTCCTGACCGTCCTCGCACGTCGTAGAGAGCACCTGCACACCGCGCTGACCGGTCCACGAAACACAGCGTTCACAGAACGCGCCGTGACGTTACCTCCGCGAAACAGTCCGAGCGCTCCGGTGAAACACGCCGTCGCCAGACTCGGTCGCACCCGAGGCGGACGAGAGCCGCACAGCTCACGAGAGGTGCACACATGCTTGATCAGGGCAACACGACGTTCGTGTTGGTGATGGCCGCGCTGGTGTTGTTCATGACACCCGGCCTGGCCTTCTTCTACGGCGGATTGGTGAAGGCCAAGTCCGTCATCAGCATGATGATGATGTCGTTCGGAGCGATCGCCCTGGTGAGCGTCCTCTGGGTGCTCTACGGCTACGCGATCGCGTTCGCCAACCCCGGCGACCACACGGCGATCTCCGGCGTCGTCGGGTTCTTCAGCATCGACTGGAACCAGCTCGGCCTCGGCCAGGCGTTCGAAGAGGCGAAGGCCTCGAAGATCGACGCGGCCTACCCCTCCATGGCCTTCGTCGGCTTCCAGGCCACGTTCGCGATCATCACCGTCGCGCTCATCTCCGGCGCCATCGCCGACCGCGCCAAGTTCGGCGCGTGGATGGTCTTTGCCGGTGTCTGGGTCACGGTCGTCTACTTCCCGGTCGCCTCGTGGGTCTTCAACCTGACCTCGGGTTGGGCCGCCACCTGGGGTGTCATCGACTTCGCCGGTGGTACCGCGGTGCACATCAACGCCGGTGCCGCGGGCCTGGCCCTGGCGCTGGTGCTCGGCAAGCGCGTCGGTTTCGCCAAGGGTGCACACAAGCCGCACAACCCGCCCTTCGTCCTGCTCGGTGCCGCCATCCTCTGGTTCGGCTGGTTCGGCTTCAACGCCGGCTCCGAGGGTGCTGCTGACGGCATCGCCTCGATCGCCTGGGTGAACACGCTCGCCGCTCCGGCCGCTGCGATCCTCGGCTGGCTGCTCGTCGAGAAGCTCAAGGACGGCAAGGCCACCTCGGTCGGCGCCGCTTCGGGTGCCGTCACCGGTCTCGTCGCGATCACCCCGGCGTGCGCCAACCTGACGCCCGGTTGGGGCCTGGTGCTCGGCTTCCTCGCCGGCATCGTCTGCTGCTTCGCCATCGACTGGAAGTACCGTCTGGGCTTCGACGACTCGCTCGACGTCGTCGGTGTGCACCTGGTCGGCGGCATCTTCGGCACGCTGTTCCTCGGCTTCTTCGCCAACGACACCGGCCTGATCTACTCCGGCTCGTTCGCCCAGCTCGGCAAGCAGGCCGCGGCCGCCGGCGCCGTCGGTGCGTACTCGTTCGTCCTGGCCTTCATCATCGGCTTCATCATCGAGAAGACGATCGGCTTCCGCGTCAAGACCGAGGACGAGGTCGCCGGCATCGACACTGCGGTCCACGGCGAAGAGGGCTACGTCCTCTACGACGAGGAGGACAAGAGCCCGGTCGGCGTCCGCTGACACGCTTTCCCGCACGAGGGGTCAGGTCACCAGGCGTAGTCCTCGGGGGAGGTGTCGTGGCCGGGGAACAGCTCGTCGAGGCGCGCGAGCGCCGTGTCGTCGAGGCGGACGTCGACGGCACGGACCGCGGACTCCCACTGCTCCATCGTGCGCGGGCCGGTGATCGGCGCGGTGACGCCCGGCTGGTGCAGCAGCCAGGCCAGCGCGAGTTCGCCCGGTGTGTGGCCGAGCTCCTTCGCGAACGACTCGTACGCGGTCAGCTGGTCGCGGTGGGCATCGACGTACTCGGCGCTCCGACCGGACAGGCGGCGCGACCCGTTCTCGGTCTTCTCGATGACACCACCGAGCAGTCCGCCCTGCAGCGGCGACCACGGGATCACACCGAGGCCGTAGTGCTGCGCGGCCGGCAGGACCTCGCGCTCGACGTCGCGGACGACCAGGTTGTAGATCGACTGCTCGCTGACGAGCCCGAGGAAGTTCCGGTGCGCCGCGGCCTCCTGCGCCTGGGCGATGTGCCACCCGGCGAAGTTCGACGAGCCGACGTAGAGGACCTTGCCCTGGCCGACGGCGATCTCCATCGCCTGCCAGATCTCGTCCCAGGGGGTGTCCCGGTCGACGTGGTGCATCTGGTAGAGGTCGATGTGGTCGGTCTGCAGGCGACGGAGCGAGGCGTCGATCGACTGGCGGATGTTGTACGCGCTGAGCTTGCCGCCGTTCGGCCAGCCGGTCATGTCGCCGTAGACCTTCGTGGCCAGGATCGTCTTGTCGCGTCGGCCGCCACCCTTGGCGAACCAGCGCCCGATGATCTCCTCGGTGGCGCCCTTGCCCACCGAGCCGCCGTAGGCGTTGGCGGTGTCGAAGAAGTTCACGCCGAGCTCGTGCGCCCGGTCCATGATCGCGTGCGAGTCGTCCTCGCTGGTCTCCGGTCCGAAGTTCATCGTGCCGAGCACTGCCCGTGACACCGACAGCCCTGTCCGTCCGAGGTGTGTGTAGTCCATCACCCAGGTCTACGCCTGTCCCTCGACCGGCTGCCAGGCCCTGGGAGTACCGGTGGAGGAACCCACCGACCGCCGACCGGTCCAGATCGGTGCAGACCACCCGAGCAGTGAAGGAGCCCGACATGCCCGCCGACGACGACCTCCCCAGCACCCTGCAGCGGTCCCCGGAGCACGCGCAGGACGTCTACCGCGCCGCCCGGAAGTCCGCTGAAGCCGAGTACGGCGACGGGCAGCGCGCCGGCCGGACCGCCTGGGCCGCCGTGAAGCACGAGTACGAGAAGGTCGGCGACCACTGGGAGGAGAAGGAGTCCGCCGGCCCGTCGGACTCCGGTGCCGCCGGCTCGCGGGGCTCCGGCACCACCGAGGAGGGCGTCGATGCCAACGCCTCGAAGGCGCACCTGCTCGACGTCGCGAAGCGCCTGGACGTCAGCGGACGATCGAGCATGACGAAGGACGAACTCGTCGACGCGATCAAGAAGGCGAACCGCCGCGCCACCGCGAAGGCGCGCGACTGACCGGGCCGCCGCATGCCGCGTCCGGCATGCTCCGCTGGACGACAGGCGTAGCGTGCCGGGTGTGAACATCCCAGCACTCCGAGGCAGCCGGATCATCGGGTTCGGCCACCACCAGCCCGACCGGATCCTCACCAACGACGAACTGTCGACCATGGTCGACACGAACGACGAGTGGATCACCACCCGCACCGGCATCAAGACCCGGCACATCGCCGGTCCGGACGACAGCGTGACGTCGATGGCGACCGAGGCCGCGCGCAACGCCCTGGCGGACGCCGGGCTCGCACCGACCGACGTGGACCTGGTCGTGGTCGCCTCGACCACCCACCGCGACCGCTCGCCCTACACGGCCGGACGGGTCGCGGCAGCACTCGGGATGTCGAACGGCCCCGCGCCGATCGACATCAACACCGCCTGCAGCGGCTTCGAGTACGCGATGGCGATGGCCGACCAGGCGATCCGCACCGGCTCCGCCGACACCGCCCTGGTGATCGGGTCCGAGACGCTCTCCCGGATCGCCGACTGGACCGACCGCTCGACCTGCGTCCTGGTCGGCGACGGTGCCGGCGCCGCGGTCCTCGGCGTGTCCGACGAGCCGCAGATCAGCTCCGTCTCGTGGGGGAGCGTGCCGCACCTGCAGGACGCCGTGCGCGTCACGCACGATCCCGAGATCTTCCAGCAGGAGGGTCGCTCGATCTACCGGTGGGCGATCACCGAGGCCGAGGGACACGCCCGCGCCGTCGTCGAACGAGCCGGCCTGACCCTCGACGACATCGGTGTGTTCGCGTTCCACCAGGCGAACCTGCGGATCATCGAGCCCCTCGTCGCCGCGCTCGGTGGCGAGGGCAAGTACGTCGTCCGCGACGTCGTCGAGTCCGGCAACACCTCGGCCGCCAGCGTCCCGCTCGGGTTGTCGAAGGCCTGGCACCGCGGCGAGCTCCCCGAGGGCGTGCCGGCGCTGCTGTTCGGCTTCGGCGGCGGCTTCGCCCATGCCGGTCAGGTCGTCATGACGCCGACGCGTCAGCACTGACAGGGGCGCGGGACACCGCGGCTCACCGGCGCGACGACGGACGGGAGGCTCCCCACCAGCTGGTGGGGAGCCTCCCGTCCGTCACGTGGTGCGCGCAGCGTCAGTGGCCGCGACCGCGGTCCAGGGCACGCTGCTGCCGCTTGCTCAGCGGCTTCGGCTCCTTCGCGGTCTTCCCGCCGGAGGCCTCGAGCACGACCGTGAAGTGCGCGGGCGGCGGGCCGAACGCACTGCGTGAGGACTGCACGACCTTGCGACCGAGCGCGTGGTTGCCGAGCCCGCCGACGACCGCCCCGATGCCGAAGGGGATGGCGCGACCGAGGACCGAGGTGCCCTGACGGGTCAGGAAGCGCTTCACGAACGAGGCCCGGAGCTTGCCGCCGATGCCGCTGATCGCGGACTTCGGCAGCGACGACGTGACGAGTTCGCCCCAGAACGCGGTGCGGCCCTGACCGCCCCCGGCCTGGCCGGCGAGTTGCTTGACGAGCTGTGTGCCCGGTGCGCCGAGCATCATCGCCATGACCAGGGCGCGGGCGCGCTCGGGGTCCTCGACGGTGATGCCGTGCACCTCGGTGACGGACTGGGCGAAGAGCGCGCTGGCCTCGAGGAAGCCGACGGTCTCGGCGCCGCTCAGGCCGAGGCTCGCGATCATGCCGACGCCGGGGATGACCGCACTGGCACCCACCGCGGCTCCGCCGGACGTCACGGCGGTCAGGTACTGGCGTTCCAGGATCTCGATGACCTGGGCGGGCGAGGCGTCGGGGTGACGGCGACGGACCCGGGCGACGTGGGCGACGACGGCCGGACGCTGGACCGAGATCGCCCGGTCGAGCCAGCCGTTCCAGGCGGGGGCGTCGGTCTGGACGCGCTGGCCGTCGGGCGTGGTGGCGGACTGCACGGGCGCGGGCGGCAGGGGCACGATCGCGTCGTGGTCCTTCGGGGAGCTGGACATGTGATCGACGCTACCCGTGGGGTGCCCGGGGACGCTGGGCGCCGACGTACCTCAGCTGCGGGCGAGCTCCGCGCGGAGCGGCAGGTCCTGGTCCTCGAGGATGCACTGCGCGCCGACACCCGTGCGGGCGTTCACCACGACCGGCGCGAGCAGGTTGACGGTGGTGCCCGCGGCGTCGGGGTTCGCGACGACGAGCAGCATCGCGTCCTCGGCACGGGTCAGGCCGATGCCGGCAGCCTGCTCGTCGGTCAGCAGCGGTGCGTAGTCCGGCAGGTGCACCGCGGCGTCGAGCAGGTACAGCCGCGGGGCGTCCACCCCGGCGTCGGTGGTGCCCGAGCCGACGAGGGTGAACAGGCCCTCGGCGCCGTCGACGATGTCGAGCGTGAAGGAGCGCAGCGGCTCGAGGCCGAACGGTGCGACGGGGAAGGTCAGGTCGATGCTCATCGGAGGTAGTCCATCAGGGTCGGCTGCAGGACCTTCGCGGTGACGGCGAGGGCTGCCTGGTAGTTGGTGCTCTGGACCTGCAGGTCCAGGACGGCCTGCGCGAGGGCCTTGTCCTCGACACCGGAGCGGCGGCCCTCCAGGGTGGTGGACAGCGTCTTCAGCGAGTCCTGCGCGGACAGCGCGGCGGAGTGTCGGACGCCGACGTCGGCCTGGGCGCCGCGGACGGCGAGCTGGGCGGCGTCGATCTGGGTGAGTCGTGGGTTCACGTTCGTGCCTGCCTGCAGGTCGGCGACGATGCCGTCGAGGAGTGCGAAGACCGACGAGCCACCGGTCCCGAAGACGGCGCTGCCGTCGGTGTCGACGCGGACCTGCTCACCGGAGCCGATCGCGCGGGTGACACTCGTGCTCGCGCTGCCGGCCCACGTGGTGTCGGCGGCGTAGGCGGCCCCGGCGGGGGAGGACCCGGCGAACACCGACCGGGTGCCGTACTTCGTGTTCGCGGTGCTGAGCAGGTCGGCCTTCAGCCCCTGCAGCTCCTTGACGAAGGCGTCGCGGGCGGTGGGGTTCATGGTGCCGTCGCTCGCGGCCTGCACGGTGAGGTCGCGGACCTTGCCGAGCACGTTCCCGACGTCGGCGAGGGCCGTGTCGGTCGTGGCGAGCCAGCCGACGGCGTCGTCCGCGTTGCGGGCGTGCTGGGCGGCCTGCGCCTGCTCCTTGCGCACCTGCATGGCGGTCGCGGTGCCGGCCGGGTCGTCGGACGGCTTCCGGATCGCCTTGAGCGTGGTCGCCTGGTCGGTCAGGTCGGCGACCTTCGCGGCTCCGGCCTGCAGCCGCGCCTGCGCGGCGGCCATGGTCATCTGGGTGGTCACACGGGTGATCACGGTCAGCTCCTCCCGACGAGGCCGAGGCGGTTGATGATGGTGTCGAGCATCTCGTCGACGGCGGTCAGGACCCGCGCCGCACCCTGGTAGGCGTGCTGGTAGGCGAGCAGCGAGACGTTCTCCTCGTCCATGTCGACGCCGGCGCTCGACTGCTGCTGGGTGCGCGCGTTGGTCAGGGCGAGTCCGGTCAGCGTCGATTCCGACGACGCCGTCCGGGAGGCACTGCCCACCCCCGTCACGAACGTCGCCCAGGTCGCGTCCGGGCCTCCGGCACCCGAGCCGATGCCCGCGATGGCGGTGAGCACCGAGGCGTCGAACTGGCCGGTGGCGCTCCGCGTCGCGAGGCCGGAGCCGTCGGTGGGGACGACGGACAGCCCCTGTGCGGCGGGGACCCCGGCGGCGAGGGCGAAGAACGCGGTCCCGGTCGCACCCGAGGGGGTCGTGCCGGTGGCGTGCCGGGCGTTGACGGTCGTGGCGAGGTCGGTCGCGACGCGGTCGTACGCGGCGGAGGCCTCGGCGAGGGCACCACCGGTGTGGGCGTCGTTCGCCGGGGCGAGCAGCGACAGGCCGCCGGCGATCGAACCGCCACCGAGGGCGACCGGACCGACCGACCCACCGACCCAGCTGAGGGACGGGGCCGACGGCTGCCCGGTGCCCGTCGTCGTGTTCATCGCGCCGAGGGTGGGCGGGCCGTCGAGCGTCACGCCGCGGGCGGTGGTGCCCTGCACGAGCGGGTTCCCACCGATGACGACGTCGACCGTGCCGTCGCCGTTGTCGCGGACGGCCGCACCGGTGAGGGTCGCGATCTTCTCGGTCAGCTGGTCGCGCTGGTCGAGGAGCTCGTTCGCGCTGCCGCCGGACGCCACCGCGGTGCGGATCGCCCCGTTGAGGTCGGCGACCTGCTTCGCGGCGTCGTTGAGCTGGCCGACCTGCGTGGCGAGGGCCGAGCGGGTGGCGGACCACTGCGCGTCGATCGCGGACGAGCCGGCGGACAGGGCGGTCGCGACGGTCTTCGCCGCGCCGATCAGGGCGCTGGCCGAGCCCGGGTCGTCGAGGTGCGTCGCGAGGTCGCTCCAGGCGGACCAGAGCCCGTCGAGCTTCGCGGACAGTCCGTCGGCGCCGGGCTCGTGCAGGCCGGTCTCGAGCTGGTCGAGCGCGGTGGCGCGGGTGTCGGCGTACGCGGCGGCGCCGGCCGAGAAGCGGACGCGGGTGTCGAGCGTCGAGGACGCCAGCCGGGCGATCGCGTCGACGGACACGCCCTGCCCCGCGAGCGCCGCGGTGCCGCGGACGAAGCCGGTCTGAGCGGGGGCGCCGACCTCGGTCTGGACGATCCGCTGCCGGGTGTAGCCGGTGGTTCCGACGTTCGCCATGTTCTGGCCGGTGACGTCGAGGCCGGCGCGGGCTGCGCTGAGGCCGGAGTACGCGGTCTGCAGGGAGCCGAAGGTGCTCACCATCGCTACAGGTTCCCGTCGAAGAGCCGTGCGCCGTCGGTGGCCGTGCCGGAGGAGCCACTGGCGTCGTAGGTGTCGGCGTCCGTCACGGTGCCGGCGAGGGTCTCCTGCGTGGCCTGTGCGGCGACGCGGAGGAAGCGGTCGTTCTCGTCCCGCAGCGAACCGATGCGGGTGGTGAGCTCGAGCATCGCGGCGAGGTGCGACGCCAGGATCTCGCCCCACGGGCCGGACGGGGCAGCGGCGACGACCTCGCGGAGCGGAGCGTCGGAGGGCATGCCCCACTCCTCGGCGACGGCGGCGCTCTGGGCGCTGCGCTCGAGACCGGTGGAGCGGAGCCGGTCGAGGACCTGCTCGACCTCTCGGCTGGCGTGCGAGATCCACCGGGAGCGCCCGGCGGCGAGCAGGAGCTGCTCCTCCTCGAGCTTGAACGTGAGCAGTTCGAGCAATTCGCGTTCGCGCCACAGGACGGCGGACAGGTCGTTCACGCTCATCAGCTCCCTCCGGGATCAGGCGACCGCCGGCTGCGGTCACCAGGAGTTATCGACGGGGACGGCCAAGGCGTAAGCGCCGGCGCCCACGTCCTCCGATCGGGGGACAAACTGTCCGATGTCCGCCGAAGTGAGGACAGGGCTGGGGTGTACCCACCCCCGCACTGGGTACGGAGAGGGACTCCCTGAGCACTCAGGCAGCCGATAGGTTCGAGATCAGCACCGGGGGACAACCCCGACTCGTGTCCAGGGCTCGCGTCCAGGCATGAGCGCACCGCGGGGACGGACCCCCGCGGTTCTCCGACGTACCCGGCGGTCCCGACGCCGGCGTTCGTCATGCCCACGGACGGGTCAGCCACACAGGACGACCAGGGGAACACCATGGACCGCACCGCACGCAACGCGATGATCGTCGAGCACCTGCCGCTCGTCGGCTACATCGTCGCCGAGACCTGCGCCCGCGCCACACACCTCAGCCGCGACGACCTCGGACAGGTCGGCTCCGTCGCCCTGGTGCAGGCCGCCGACGCCTTCGACCCGACCCTCGGTGTGCCGTTCGGCGCCTACGCCCGTACCCGCATCACCGGTGCCATCGCCGACGACCTTCGCGCCGGCGACTGGGCCAGCCGCGGCACCCGGAAGCGCATCCGCGAGACCCTCGCCACCCAGGAGGCGCTCTCCGCCGGTCTCGGACGTCGCGTCACCCCGCAGGAGATCGCCGACGCGATGGGTGTCGACCGCCAGACCGCCGTGGACGCGCTCACCGACGCCGCCCGCACCGTCAGCCCGATCGACGAGACCGTCCACGACACGGTCGCCGCCGACCTGCCGCTGCCGGGCGAGGACCTGCTCGAGGCCGAGAAGCGTCGCTACCTGGTCGCCGCCGTGCAGGCGCTGCCCGACCGGATGCGCCTGATCGTCGAGGCCGTGTACTTCGGCGACCGCACCGTCACCGACGTCGCGGCCGAGCTCGGCATCACCCACTCCGCCGTCTCGCAGCAGCGGTCGGAAGCGATGCGCCTGCTCCGTGACGGTCTCGCCGAGCACTACGGCGACGGCGGGCTCGCACCCGAGCCGGCGTCCCGCACCACCGCGGCCCGACGGAGCGCGTACCTCGCCCGCGTCGCCACGAACGCCGCCGCCGGGATCACCCGCGCGGTGCAGGACGCGACCGCGGTCGGGCGGGTCGCGGCCAGTTGACCGTCCGACGGTCCGACGGCGGCGAAATCGTCCGACGGATCGTCTAACGCCTCCTGCCACACGGCCGAGAGGGACACATGTCAGCCCACGGACGGACTGACGATCGGCCCAGTTTCACGGAGGAACACATCATGGGTATGTCCATCAACACCAACCTCTCGGCACTCAACACGTACCGGAACCTCAACGCGACGCAGAACGACCTGTCGAAGTCCCTCGAGAAGCTCTCGAGCGGCCTCCGCATCAACCGTGCTGCCGACGACGCTGCCGGTCTGTCGATCTCCGAGGGACTGAAGTCCCAGGTCGGTGGCCTCACGGTCGCCGCCCGCAACGCGCAGGACGGCATCTCCGTCGTGCAGACCGCTGAAGGTGGCCTCACCGAGACCCACTCGATCCTCCAGCGCATGCGCGACCTGGCCGTCCAGGCTGGCAACGACTCGAACAACGCCACGTCGCGCGACGCCATCAAGACCGAGGTCGGGCAGCTCCAGAAGGAGCTCGGCCGCATCGCCACGTCGACCAACTTCAACGGCACCTCGCTGCTGAACAACAACAGCACGCTGAAGTTCCAGGTCGGCGCGAACGCCGGCAGCGACAGCCAGATCGCGGTCGACCTGTCGGGTGCCAACGTGCAGAAGGTCGTCGACGGCCTCGGGGCGACGCAGTCTGAGGGCACCGCGTTCACCATTGACACGTCGAAGCTCGGCGACCTCACTGGCAAGACCTTCTCGTTCTCCTCGTCGGTCACGCCGAAGGGCGGAACTGACCCGGTCTCGACGACCACCATCACGACCGGGGCGCTGAACGCGGGCGTGGACAAGGACAACAAGGACGTCGCCTTCAGCACCGTCGACCAGTTCGTCACCGCTCTCAACGGAGACGTGAACTTCTCGAAGGCCTACACCGCCACCGCGGTGAAGGACGCCAACGGCGCCACCACTGGGGTCAACGTTCGTGCCGTCGACGGCGGCACCGTCGCCGAAACGAGCCCGCTGGACGGCGACACCGCCACGTTCTCCGGTAAGGCCGGCGACGCTACGACTGGTCTGCAGTTCGACACCGCAGACCACGCTCAGGCGGCCATCGTCGCGATCGACAAGCAGATCGCGTCGGTCTCTTCGGCTCGCTCCAACCTCGGTGCGATCCAGAACCGCTTCGACCACGCCATCAACGTGACGAACGTGGCCAAGGAGAACCTCACCGCGGCGAAGTCCCGCATCACCGACGTCGACATGGCGGAGGAGATGGTCAAGTACACGCGCGACAACATCCTCAGCCAGGCCGGCACGTCGATGCTCGCGCAGGCGAACCAGAGCACGCAGGGCGTCCTGTCGCTGCTCCGCTAGTCGCACCGGTCGCCACCACCGCGGAGCCGTTCGGGTGCTCCACGGTGGTGGCGTCCACCCCTGCCGACTGAACCTGGTCGGTCCACCCGTCCTCCGAGCCGCCGACCACCGGGGAGCCAGCGATGTCCACCACGTCCGCGACGAGCAGCTCGCTCGCGATCGACGGTCTGGTCTCCGGGCTCAAGACCACCGACCTCATCAACTCGCTGATGAGCGTCGAACAGGTCCCGCAGACGCTGCTCAAGGCGAAGGTCACCACGACCAACTCCTTCATCTCGTCGCTGCAGACCATCAACGGGCTCGTGCAGTCCCTGGCCACCAAGGCCGCGGCCGCCGCGAAGCCCGGCTCGCTCGACCTGTTCACGGCGTCGTCGAGCGCCGCGAACGCCACCGTCTCGGCGAGTGCGACCGCCACCGCCGGCTCCGTGTCCTTCACGGTCGGTCAGACGGCCGCCGCGCAGGTCGGTGTCACCGCCGCGATGTCGTCCTGGGGGGACACCGCGTCGGCGCTGACGTTCACGAAGCCGGACGGTACGAGCACCACCGTGACGCCGGCATCGGGTTCGCTCGACGACACCGTGACGGCGATCAACGGCTCCGCGGCCGGGGTCACCGCCACGAAGGTCGCCGCGGGGACCGACGCCAGCGGCACGAAGCTCTACCGGCTGCAGCTGACGAGCACCGCGACGGGCGCCGCGAACGGGTTCACCCTGCACCGCGGGACCGCCGCGGACGTCACCGCGGGCACCGCGACCGACGTGCTCGCCGAGCCCGGTGCGGCCGTCGTCACCCGGGCCTCCGACGCATCGGTGACGCTCTGGGGCGGGACGGCTGCGGCGCAGACCATCACGAGTGGGACGAACACGTTCGCCGACCTGCTGCCCGGCGTCAGCGTCACGGTGTCGAAGGTGTCGACGGACCCCACCACGGTGACGGTCGGTCGTGACAGCACCAAGGCGCAGGCCGTGGCCTCCGGGCTCGTCGACGCGCTCAACGCGGTCACGTCGTACTACTCGTCGAACACCGGTGTGACGAGCACGACCAGTCCGACGAGCGGGACGACGAGCACCACCGCCGGTGTCCTGCTCGGCGACGCCACCACGCGGTCGGCCGTCCAGCGGCTGACGAGTGCGATGTCGACCCCGGTCAACGGGAAGTCACCGTCGTCGATCGGCATCGTCATCTCGAAGGACGGCGACTTCGACTTCGACGCCGCCGCGTTCCAGAAGGCCCTGGCCGCCGACCCCGTCGGCACGCAGGCGATCATGTCCGGTGTCGCGCAGGCCGTCTCGGACGCCGCCACCGCCGCGAGCGACAAGTACACCGGTTCCATCACGACCGCGATCGCGGGGAACCAGTCCGTGGTCAAGGACCTCAACACGCAGATCGACTCGTGGACCGACCGACTGACGATGCGCCGGGCGACGCTGCAGACGCAGTACGCCGCGCTCGAGACCAGCCTCAGCAAACTGCAGTCGCAGTCCAGCTGGCTCGCCGGTCAGCTCTCGTCGCTGTCCCAGTGAGCCGTAGGAGAACCGTCATGAACGCCTTCGACCTGAGCGGGTCCGCCGCCTTCCGGCAGGCCGCGAAGCCGCGCACCGTCACCGACCAGCGCCGCGCCCAGTACACGAACGAGGCGGTGCTGTCGGCGACGCCGGCCCAGCTCGTCACGATGCTCTACGACCGGCTGCTGCTCGACCTGCACCGGGCCGAGAGCGCCCAGGTCGCCGCCGACTGGGACGCCGCCCGCGAGCAGCTCCTGCACGCGCAGGCCATCGTGGGGGAGCTGTCCTCGACGCTGAAGATCGACGTGTGGGACGGCGGCGAGGGACTGCTCGCCGTCTACAACTACGCGTCGACGTCGCTCATCACCGCGAACGTGCACCGCGACGTCCAGGCCACCCGTGACTGCATCCGGATCCTGGACCCGCTCCGCCAGGCGTGGCACGACGCCGCGGCCGCGTTGCCGGCGACCCCGGTCGCGCCGCAGCACACCGCGGGCGGGGCGCTCGGTGTCGCCTGAGGCCGAGGCACCTCGGTCCACCGAGGACACGACGGCGCACGCCCGCTGGGAGGCGGCCCTCGCCGACCTCGAAGCGACCCTCGACGACGCGACCGGCACCGACACGACCGGCACCGACGCGACCGGCACCGACACGACCGGCACCGACACGACCGTCGACGGCACCACCGCGGGCACCGCGACCCCCTGGTCCGCGCCGACCGGGCTGGGACCGGTCCCGCGCGACCTGGTGGGGCGTGCCTCCCGGCTGCTCGCCGCGCAGCGCGACCGGATCACCGCCGTCGAGGACGCCCGACGGGTGACGCTCGAGCACCTCGGCGCGCTCCGTGCGGTGGACGCCACGCGCACCCCGCAGGCCGCCGTCTACCTCGACGCGAGCGCGTAGCCGGCGCACCGGCCCCCGTTCGGGGCGAGCGCTAACACCGCTCGGGACCGCCGCCGATAGCCCCTGTCGAGCACGGATCGCTCGACCACCCGGCCACGGATCGGCCACCACCGCCACGGCGACGTCCCCGGACGGCGCCCGACGAGGGGACCCATCCGTGCTCGACTCCGTGACGTCTGCCGCGCTGCAGAGCGCACTCGACGGTCTGTCGATGCGCCAGCGCGTCATCGCGAACAACATCGCGAACATCAACACCACGAACTACCACGCCGAGAAGGTGCAGTTCGAGGACGCGCTCGCGAAGTCCGTCGTCGAGGGCAACGGCCACACCGCGCCGACCGTCGCGCGGAGCCTCGAGCCGACGAACACGAACGGCAACAACGTCAACCTCGACGAGGAGACGCTCTCGAACGTCGACACCGTGCTGCGCTACCAGTTCGCGACGCAGGCGATGAACTCCGAGCTCACCCAGGTCCGTGCGGCGATGCGGACCAACTCGTGACGACCTTCGACGCGATCGGCATCGCGAGCACCGGCATGACCGTGCACCGGAAGTGGCTCGACGCGATCTCCGACAACATCGCCAACGTCAACACCGTCCGCTCGATGGACGACTCCGCGTTCCAGGCCCGCTACGTCGAGGTCCAGGAGGGCAACGGCGTCTCCGGCGCCTACGTCAAGGGCGCCGCGTTCGGCAGCGCCGCGGGACGCGTGACCTACGACCCGGACAACCCGCTCGCGAACGCCGAGGGCTACGTCCGGATGCCGGACATCGACCTCGGGACGCAGATGGCGGACCTCATCATGGCCCAGCGCGGCTACCAGGCGAACGCCGCCGTGGTCGACCGTGCCAAGACCGCCTACGAGGCGGCACTGCAGATCGGGAAGAACTGATGCCCATCGACGGCGTGAACGGCGTCACCACGAACGCCATGACGAACGCGCTCACCTCGGTCTCCGGGACGAGCAGCGACATCGGCACCTCGGCCACCTCCGGTACCGACGGAACCGGTGGCAGCGGCTTCGCCGCGTCCCTCGGCAACGCGGTCGATGGTCTGCAGCAGCTGCAGAGCGACTCGAAGACGCTCGCGCTCAAGGCGGTCACGGGCAACCTCGACGACATCCACGACGCCACGATCGCGTCCACCCGCGCCCAGGTCACCCTCGAACTCGTCGCCGCCGTCCGCAACAAGGGCGTCGACGCGTTCAACGAGATCATGCGGATGCAGGCCTGATGCCCGCCGGCATGCAGAACGTGCTCGGCCGACTCGGCGCGTACGTCAAGGGGTTCACCGCCGCACAGCGGACCATCGCGATCATCGGCGTCGCAGCGCTCGTGCTCGGCGGGATCGCGCTCGCGTCCTGGCTCGGCAAGCCGTCGTACGCACCGCTGTTCACCGGCCTGGCCGCGGCGGACGCCAGTTCGGTCACCGACCAGCTCACCACCGACGGCGTGCCGTTCCAGCTCACCGATGGCGGCGCGACGATCCTCGTGCCGCAGTCGAAGGTCTACACGGAGCGGCTGAAGGCCGCGTCGAACGGACTGCCGTCGTCGAACGAGGGCGGCTACTCGCTGCTCGACACGATGGGCGTCACGAGCTCCGAGTTCCAGCAGGACGTCACCTACAAGCGCGCGATCGAGGGCGAGCTCGCCAAGACGATCTCCGCGATGGACGGCGTGCAGACCGCGAGCGTGCAGTTGGCGATCCCGAAGAAGTCGGTCTTCGTGTCCGAGGAGAAGGACCCCACCGCGTCGGTCTTCATCGCGACGAAGAACGGGGCCCAGCTCGACACCGACCAGGTCCAGGCGATCGTGCACCTCACCAGTGCCGCGGTGGAGGGCATGCAGCCGACCGACGTCTCGGTGGTCGACCAGAAGGGCCAGACCCTGTCGGCCGTGGGCACCGGTGCGACCGGCTCCGGCACCGACCAGGCCGCCGACTACGACGCCGCGACGAGCAAGAAGGTCCAGGACCTGCTCGACACCACGCTCGGCGCGGGCAACGCCAGCGTCGTCGTCGCCGCCACCATGAGCGACAACTCCGGCACCCGCACGACCGAGTCCTTCACCACGCCGACGACCGGCCCGGTGGCGCTCAACGAGTCGTCCACGAAGGAGCAGTACGGCGCCGGTGCGAGCGGTGCCGGCGCGGGGGCGACCGGGGTCCTCGGCCCGGACAACATCGCCGTCCCGAACGGCACCGCCAAGACCGGGACCGGTACGGGCGACGGCGGGTACGAGAACCAGTCCGCGACGAAGAACAACGCCGTCGACAAGACCACCGAGACCACGCAGATCCCGGCCGGGGCGATGGACCGCCAGACGATCTCCGTCGCACTGAACTCCAAGGCGAAGTCGGTGCAGGGCGTCAACCTGCAGAGCATCAACGACCTGGTGGCGAACGCGGCCGGCGTCGACGCGACCCGTGGCGACCAGGTCAAGGTCGCGATGATGGACTTCGACACCAGCGCCGCCGACGACGCCGCGAAGGCGCTCGAGGCACAGCAGCAGGCCGACCAGCAGGAGGCGCTCTGGTCGGCGATCCGCACCGCCGGCATCGTCGTCGGGATCGTCCTGGCCCTCATCGCCCTGATGGTCTTCCTGACCCGACGCGGTCGCCGCCAGCAGCGCGAGCAGGTCGACCTCGGCGAACTCGACGCGTTCGGCGAGGCGTTCCCGCTGCCCCTGGCGGTCGAACCCGCCGACGTCCGCACCGGACTCGCCGCCGGCGACGCCCCGACCGTGGCGCTCCAGGCGCTGCCCCACGACGACGCCCCGACCGAGGTCCTGACCACGGACGAGATCACCGCGGAACGTCGACGCCAGGACATCGCCGCCCTCGCCGAACGCGACCCGAAGCGCACGGCCGAGCTCCTCCGCGGGCTGCTCGACGACCGGGCGTCGGTGTGAGCGCCGTCGTCCCCGCGCCCGGCACCGACCGACCGCTGACCGGGGCGCAGAAGGTCGCGCTGATCCTCATGCAGATGGACACCGAGCGTGCCGCCGAGGTGATGAAGCAGTTCACCGAGCTGGAGGCCGAGGAGATCTCGCAGGAGATCGTCCGGATGCGCCGGGTCGACGACGAGGTCGTGGACCGCACGCTCGGCGAGTTCCACCGCCTGACCCGCACCGGCCGGACCAGCCGTCGCGGCGGCAAGGAGACCGCCCTCGGTCTGCTCGAGGCGTCCTTCGGCGCCGAGCGCGCGGCCGGCGTGATGGACCGGCTGGCGTCGAACCTCGCCGGCCAGTCGTTCGAGTTCCTCGACGACGCCGAACCCGGGCAGGTCATCGCCCTGCTCGAGGGCGAACTGCCGCAGACCATCGCCCTCGTGCTCGCCCACCTGGGGCCGGCGCAGGCGAGCGCCGTCCTCGCCGGCGTCGACGAGCGAGTCCGCACCGACGTCGCGCAGGCGTTCGCCACCATGGGCACCGCCACACCCGAGTCCGTCGGCATCGTCGCCGGCGTCCTGCGTTCACGCGCCGGCGCCGTCGTCTCGCCGCGCGAGAGCGTCGAGGTCGTCGGCGGCATCGCACCACTGGTCGAGATCATCAACCGCTCGGACGTCGCCACCGAGAAGGCCGTCCTCGACGGTCTGGAGGCCCGTGACCCGGAACTCGCTGAGGACATCCGTTCGCGGATGCTCACCTTCGAGGACATCGTGAAGCTGGAGTCGCGCGACATCCAGCAGGTGCTCCGCGGCATCGACTCGAAGACCCTGGCCACCGCCATGAAGGGGGCGCCCACGCCGGTCGTCGAGACGATCCGCGCGAACGTGTCCGAGCGCAACCGCGAACTGCTCGACGACGAACTGCAGTCGATGGGCCCGGTCCGGGTGTCGCAGGTCGAGGAGGCGCGTGCCGAGGTCGTCCGCTCGGTCCGCGAGCTCGAGGCCCAGGGCGTCATCACCGTCCACCGCACCGAGGAGGACGAGCTCGTTGACTGAGCCCTTCGCCCCGCTGGCGTTCCCGGTGATCACCGACGCCGCCCTGGCCCGCCGCGCCGCCAGCGCCGACGTCCGCGGCCACGCTGCCGGGTACGCCGCCGGGCTCCGGGCCGCGCACGTCGAGACCGAGGCGATCCGCGCCCGGATGGACGCCGAGCACGCCGCTCGACTCGCCGACCTCGAGTCGCTCGTCGTCGACCGGCTCGCCGTCCTCGAACGGGCCGCCGCGGCGCTCCGGGACCGGGTCGCGCCGGTGCTCGCCGCCGCCGAGGAGTCCGTCGCCAGCGCGGCCGTCGACCTGGCCGAGGCCGTCGTCGGGTACGCGGTGCGGGCCTCCCGGACCGACCCCACCGTCGTCGGCGGCCCGTCGGCCGCGGCCGAGGCGACGCTCCGGCGGGCGCTCGACGTGGCCGCCGCACCCGTCGTGACCGCGGTCCGGCTGAGCCCGGCCGACGCCGCCGCCGTCGCTGACCTGGCCGTCCCGGTGCCGGTCGTCGCCGACCCGACGCTGCGCGACGGCGACGCCGTCGTGGACCTGCCCGACGGACTGCTCGACGCACGGATCGACGCCGCCCTCGCCCGGGCCCGTGTCGCGTTGGGAGGGACCCGGTGACCGCCGCGACCCTGCTGCGTCCGCGCGGCCTCGACGACGCACTCCACGCCGCCCGGCCGCAGCGCGTCGGCACCGTGACGAGCGCCGTCGGCCTCGGGCTCACCATCGCCGGACTCGACGCACACGTCGGCGAGGTCATCACCGTCGGCGCCGAGGGTGCCCCGCAGACCGCCGTCGAGGTCGTCGCCACCGACGCCACCGGCGTCCGCTGCATGCCCCTCGGCCGACTCACCGGCATCACCGCCGGCACCCCGGCCCGCTCGACCGGCCGCCCCGTGCTCGTGCCGACCGGTAGCGGGCTGTTCGGGCGGGTGCTCGACGGGCTCGGGCGGCCGATCGACGACCGTGGCCCGCTCGCCGCGGATGCCTGGGTGCCGCTCGACCACGACACCCCGAACGCGATGGCCCGCACCCGGATCGACACCCCGATGCAGCTCGGCGTCCGGGTGCTCGACACCCTGACCACCGTCGGCCGCGGGCAGCGCATGGGCCTGTTCGCGGGTTCCGGCGTCGGCAAGTCCTCGCTGCTGTCGATGATCGCGCGGGGGAGCGACGCCGCCGTGAACGTGATCGCCCTGGTCGGCGAACGCGGCCGCGAGGTCCGGGAGTTCCTGGAGGACGACCTGGGGCCTGCGGGCCTCGCGCGCTCGATCGTGGTCGTCTCGACCTCCGACGAGCCCGCGCTGATGCGCCTCCGTGCCGCCTTCGTCGCGACGCGCATCGCGGAGTCCTTCCGCGACGCCGGGCAGGACGTCGTTCTCATGATGGACTCGCTCACCCGCGTCGCGATGGCCCAGCGTGAGATCGGTCTGTCCGTCGGAGAACCGCCGGCCACCCGGGGCTACCCGCCCTCGACGTTCTCGGTGCTCGCCGGACTGCTCGAGCGGGCCGGCACCGACCGGGTCGGCAGCGTCACCGGGATCTACACGGTCCTGGTGGACGGCGACGATCACAACGAGCCGATCGCCGACGCCGCGCGCAGCATCCTCGACGGGCACGTGGTGCTCGACCGGAAGCTCGCCGTCACCGGGCACTTCCCGTCCGTCGACGCCCTCGGCTCGATCTCCCGCGTCGCCTCGAAGGTGACGACGTCGGAGCAGCGTGCGACCGCGACCGCGCTCCGGAAGGTCATGGCCGCACGCCGCGCCGCGCAGGACCTGCTCGACGTCGGCGCGTACCAGCGCGGCACGAACCCGCTCGTCGACGCCGCCGTGGACCACCAGGACGCCATCGACGGCTTCCTCCGGCAGGGCATGGCCGAGCAGGTCACCGCCGCCGGGTCGTGGGAGCGCCTGGCCGGGCTCGTCCGCACCCTCGGCGTCGGCGGAGGGGTGCTCTGATGGCCCGCCGTTTCCCGCTCGCCGGACTCCTGCGCCTGCGGCACGCCGAGCAGGACCGTGCCGCCGCGACCCTCGCCGACGCCAACGGCCGGGTCCGCGACGCCGCCGACGCCCGGATGGCCGCACGCCGCACCCTGGACGACGAACCGTCGACGATCACCGACGCGGCGACGCTCAGCGCCGTCGCCTCGGCCCGTGCGGCGACCCGAGGGATGCTCGAGGAACTCGACGCCGTCGTCCGCTCCCGCCGCGCCGACGCCGACCAGGCGCAGCAGACCTACAACGCCGCACGCCGTTCGGCACTCGGGCTGGAGAAGCTCGAGGGCCAGCACACCACCCGGGTCACCGCCGAGGACCTGCGCACCGAACAGAACGCACTCGACGAGATCGCGGCCCGTCGCCGCACCGAGGGGGGACACCGATGAGCATCGACGCCGTGCTGTCGCGGATCAGTGAGATCCGCAGCCAGATCGAGACGCTGCAGAGCGGCACCGCGGGGACCGCCGCGGGGTCTGCCGCCGCGTCGTCCGCGGCCGCCTCCACCTTCGCGGACGCCCTCGCGACCCAGAGCGGGGCCGGTTCGGGCTCCGCGCTCGGGACGGCCGACGGTTCCGCCGCCACGGCCGCTGGGACCACGGGAGCCGGAGCGGCGTCCACCGCCGCACCCGCCACCTCCGTCGACGCCGGTCGTGGCACCCTCGCCACCGGCAGCGGAGCCACCGGGGACGCCGTCGTCGCCGCCGCGAAGAAGTACCTGGGCGTGCCGTACGTGTTCGGCGGCGAGACCCGCGCCGGCATGGACTGCTCGGGCCTGGTGCAGACCGTGTTCAAGGACCTGGGCGTCACGATGCCCCGGGTCGTGCCGGACCAGGCCGACATGGGCGTCGCGGTGCCGTCCCTGGCACAGGCGCAGCCCGGCGACCTCATCATCCCCAAGGGCGAGGGACACATCGTCATCTACGTCGGCGACGGCAAGGTCCTGCACGCCCCGCACCCCGGCAAGGACGTCCGGATCGTCGACAACTGGTACAAGGACTCCGACATCGCCACGATCCGTCGCATCGTGCCGTCCGGCCAGGAGGCTGCGGTCACCTCCGCCGCGCAGGTCGCCCGCTCGGTCGGTGCGCCGAGCGCCACGAACACCACCGACATGCAGATGGCCGCGCTGCAGTCGCTGTTCGCCCGGAGCGCCGCATGAACGCGCTCCTGACGGGTGCGCCGCTGACACCGGTGCCGGCCGTGATGCGGCCGCGCGGGGCGGGGGAGCGCTCCGGCGCTGCCGAGGCCCGGTCCGGCGCCGAGTTCGGAGCCGCGCTGTCCGCGGTGTCCGGATCGGCCGAGCGCGACCGGGGACGACCGGAGCCGACCAGGGACAACAGCACCCCATCTGCGACGGTCATGAGCCCGACGGCCAGCGCCGCCGGACTCGTCACGCCGACGACCGGGAACCCGGGGGCTGCCGCGACCGGTGCAGCCACGGACGACGACGACGCCGTCACGAGCGACGCCGCCACGACGGAGCCCGTCGCTCAGTCCGTCGCGAACGTGCTCACGCCGGGCGTCGCCGCCGCACTGGCCGGCGAGGGCACGGGCACCGTTCAGGGTGTCGTCGAACAAGACCTAGCAGCGGGGACGGTCGCCGCGCCCGCGACCACCGCCACGACCGGTGATGATGCGGCCGCGGAGACACCGGACCACACCGCGGTCGCCGGGACCGGCACGCCGACACCGGCCCTGTCGAACCCGGCACTGTCGAACGCGGCCCTGCTGAACACGGTGTCGCTCGTCGCTGCCGCGATGAGCACGGCTCCGGCGGCCCCGACCGCGTCGTCGTCCGCGACGGCTTCCGCCGCCTCGTCCACCGCTCCGGCGGCCGGCGTCGTCGGGACTCCGGCCACGGCACCGACCGGGGCCGCCCTCGCGTCCGGTGCCACCGCCGCAGCCCAGCCCACCGCTCCCGCCGGACAACCGGCAGCAGCAGCAGTGACCGTGACCGCGGCCGGCCAGCACCCCGCGGTCCGGCACACAGCCGCCGCGCTCCCGGGCGCGCAGGCCGCCTCAGCCGCAGCCGGGACGGCCGCCACCCCGGCCAGCCACGTCCCGACCGCAGCCGGCGCGGACCAGGGTGGGGCGAGCCTCCCGGCCGGCCCCGGCACCGTCGACGCGCCCGTCGACGCGCCCGTCGTCCTTGCCGTCCCCGCGACCACGGCGACCGTCAGCAGCACGTCCACCGCAGCCCCGTCGGCCCCGACGTTGCCCGCCACCGCACCGCAGCCGGTCGCCCAGCAGCTCGCACGCCCCCTGTTCACCCTCGCGCACGCCGGCCCCGGCGAGCACGTCCTGACCGTGCAGCTGACGCCGGAGGCCCTCGGCCCCGTCACCGTCCGCG
>NZ_JASDDD010000014.1:0-69380 GCF_030407555.1 Curtobacterium sp. APC 4022 | reverse complement strand
CCTGCCGCGGGTCGCCCCGGCCGTCTCCGGCAGCGCCGACGCCACGGCCGTCGACCCCGCTGCGGTCGCCGGACCCACGTCGGCCCGAGAGCACCGGAACGCTCGCGGACGCGGCACGACCGGCCGCCGGCTGTTCGGGTCCCGCCGCACCGTCGAGGAGCCGCCGAAGCGCCGCTCGACCGCCGTCCCGCTCCCGGCGCCAGCGGAGGTCCCGACCGTCGCGACGGCCGTGACGGAGGGTGAGGCGCGCCTCCCGGCCGGTGCGCAGCCCACCCCGGGCCGGACCGCACGACCCGCCCGGTCGCTCGGGCCGACGCAGGGCGCTGTCCTGGGTGCGATCGCCGGCCTCGGGACGATCGGACTGGCCGCCTGGTGGTTCACCGCTCCCGCGACCGTGCACGCGGTCGGCGTGGTCCTCGGACTGCTCGCGGTCCTGGTGTCCGTCGTGACCATGCGGAACCCGCTGACAGCGTGGCAGCGGCCCGTCGCCCTGCTCGGTGCGGTGCTCGGCACGGTCGGCACCCTCGTGCTGCTGTGGGCGGTCGCCTCGGCGCTCGGCGCACCGCTGCCGGACATCACCGGCACCGGGACCGTCCCGACGATCGCGCCCTGACCACCGAACGCCACTCGGCTGGTCAGCCCGACCGGTCCGTCGCGAACATCCGGAGCGCCGAGCGGAAGTGCTCGACGTCACCGCGCACCGGCATCGACAGCAGGAGCGTCGACGCCGAGAGCAGGACGGCCATCGTGCCCGAGGTCGGGAGGACCACCAGGGTCCGCAGCCCGACGCGCCATGCGGCGACCAGGTCATCGAGCACCCGGTCGTCGTAGGTGACCTCAGCATCGCTCGGAGCCGCAGCCTCGAGCCAGGTGCCGTAGGCGTCCGCGAGGGCGTCATCGAGGACAGCGTCCCCCAGGTGCTCCGCGAGGTGCTCAGCCCACGCGCTCGCCTGCCGGACGAACTCGAAGTCCTCTTCCCAGCCGTCCGGCCGCGTGACGAGCGCCGCGATCGACGCCGACCACGCCGCGAGCCAACTGCTCCGATCTGCTCCGGACCACCCGGCCGCACTCGCCGATGTCGACTCGAGGAAGAGCAGCATGCACAGCGAGTGCTCGCGTCGTTCCTCGGTGATGAGCATCTCCGGTGGCCAGGCGGACGTGGCGGCGTCTGCGTACATCTGGGGTCCCTCCTGCATCGTCGAGACCGACATGCTGGCATACCGGGCGTCCGACGGGGAAGGCCGACAGTCAGACGGCGCGGACGACCCCGCGCGACAGGATCGCGTTCGTCAGGGCCTCGATCGGCTCGCGCTGCACGGTCGGGTTGGCGATCAGGACGTAGTCGACCGCCGGCAGGTCCGGCAACGACAGCCGCTGCGACACCTTCACCAGGTCCGCCGGGATCAGCGAGTGCGGGAACACCGCGACCCCGATGCCGGCACGGACGGCTGCGAGGACTCCGTTGACGTCGCGGGTGTTGCAGGTGATCCGCCAGGTGCGGCCGGCGGCTTCCAGCGCGTCGATCGCCATCTGCCGACTGATGCTCGGTGCCTGGTAGGCGATCAGCGGCACCGGGTCGTCGACTTCCAGCGCGATGCCGTCCTGCGCCATCCAGACCATCTGGTCCGAGGCGACCCGGGTCCCCTCGGCGGACTCCCCCGCGGTGCGCTTGATGAACACGAGGTCGAGCTGCCCCGCGTGCACCCGGCGGAGCAGCGGTGCGGACTGGTTCACCGTCAGCTCGAGGTCGACCTGCGGGTGCAGCTTCCGGAAGTCGCGGAGGATGCGGGGCAGCTGCGTGATCGCCAGGTCGTCCGCGGCACCGAACCGGAGTCGGCCACGGGCGGCGACGCCCGAGAAGTACGCGTCGGCCGTGGCGTGGGCGGCGAGGATCGTCCGCGCGAACCCGGCCATCGCGTCGCCGTTGTCGGTCAGGCGGACCCCTCGGGTGTCCCGGGCGACGAGGGTCCGCGAGACCGTCGACTCGAGTCGGCGGACGTGCTGGGAGACCGTCGGCTGGCTGACGCCGAGTTGGACGCCGGCCTGCGTGAAGCTGCCGGTCTCGGCGACGGCCAGGAAGGTCTGGAGCAGGACGGGATCGAGCACAGCGGGCCCCTCATTCGACATCGCAATGGAGTGATGCCGATCATAGGAGGATCGAATGGCCGTCGAGGGGTTAGTTTCGGTTGGGTACCGTTCCCATCCTCGACAGCCGGAGTCTCCCGCACCGTGCGATCGTCACCGACGACCATCCACCCGCCCACCGAGCCGCTCCCGATCAGCACCGTCCGCCCGCCGTGGCGCCGGTCCTTCATCGCCCTGTCCGTGCCGAACTTCCGGCTGTTCACCGCCACCAACCTCGTCGCGATGACCGCCGGGTGGATGCAGCGCATCGCCCAGGACTGGCTCGTGCTGCAGCTCACCGGGTCGGTCGCGCAGGTCGGCATCACGGTCGCGTGCCAGTTCGCCCCGATGCTGCTGTTCGGGCTGCTCGGCGGGGTGTTCGTCGACCGCTACTCGAAGCGGGCGCTGATGATGATCACGCAGGGTGCCTTCGCGGTGCTCTCGCTGCTGCTCGCGGTGCTGACCCTGGCCGGGGTGGTGCAGGCGTGGCACATCTGGGTGATCGCGTTCCTGGTCGGCATGGTCACCGTCATCGACAACCCGGCGCGCCAGGTGTTCGTCACCGAGATCGTCGGACACCAGCACCTGCGGAACGCGATCAGCGTCAACTCGTCGGTGTTCCAGCTCGGCGGCATGATCGGCCCCGCGCTGTCCGGCATCCTGCTCGTCGCCGTCGGGGCCGGGTGGTCGTTCGGCATCAACGCGATCGCCTGCGTCGCCGTGGTCGTGACGCTCGGGTTCCTCCGCGTGTCCGAACTGCACCGCACGCCGCCGGCCCCGCGGTCGAAGGGGCAGCTCATGGAGGGCCTCCGCTACGCCGCCGCGAAGCCGACGATCATCGTGCCGGTGATCCTGGTGGCGTTCTTCTCGGTGTTCGCGTTGACGATGCCGGTGCTGCTCTCCGCGTTCGCCTCGAAGGTCTACGGCGTCGGCGCAGGCGGGTACGGCCTGTTCAACTCCGCGGTCGCCGTCGGCGCACTGACCGGCGCGGTCCTCTCCACCCGGCGCGCAGTGGTGCGGCTGCGCACGATCGTCGGCGGGGTGTTCTGGACCGGGGTCCTGCTCGTGGTCGCCGGGACGACCCCGACGATCGCGCCGTTCACGGTCCTGCTGGTCGTCGTCGGGTTGTCCCAGCTGCTCTTCCAGACGGCGTCGAACTCACTGGTGCAGCTGTCCTCGAACGTCGCCATCCGCGGCCGGGTGATGTCGCTCTACGTCCTCGTGCTCCTGGGCGGACAGGCGATCGGCGGCCCGCTGATGGGCCAGGTCGTCGACCACTTCGGGGCGCACGTCGGGATGATGGTCGCCGGCGGCGTCCCGGCCGCGGCCGCGGCGGTCACCGCGCTCGTCCTGGCACGGCGGGGTGGCCTGCACCTCGAGGTCCGCATGCGCCACCACCTGCCCCTGCCAGCCATCGTCGGCAACCGCTGACCTGACGGACGGGAGGCCCGTGACCAGCTGGTCACGGGCCTCCCGTCCGTCATGCGGTGACGCGAGCCGGTCGGCTCAGTAGGCGACGCCGAAACGCGCCTGGTGGTGCTTCGGCTGCTCGATCTCGTCGACGACGGCGATCGCGTAGTCGGCACCCGAGATGTCCGAGTTGCCCTCGGCATCGGCGAGCAGGACGTCGTCCGACGAGCGGTAGGTGCCGCGACGCTCGCCCGGGTTGTAGCCACCGAAGGCCGCGGCGGGGCTGACGTAGAACCAGTCGACCGAGGTGTCGCCGGCGCGCAGGGCCTCGAGGATCTGGCCGTGGCTCTTCGCCTCGCCCTTGAAGGCGTCCGGGAAGTCGGGGGTGTCGTACAGGGCCGGGCCGCCCTCGGCGACGAGCATCGAGCCGGCGCCACCGACGATGCCGAGACGCGCACCCGCAGCCTCGGCGGCGTCGACGAAGTGCTGGAACTTGTCCTTGAGCTCGCTGCCGTCGGACTGGACCGCGTGCAGGGACACGATGACGACGTCGGCGCCCTTGGTCACGTCGGACACGAAGCCGGCGTCGAACGCGTCGCCCTGGGCGAGCGTGAGGTGCTCGGCGGCGTCGAGCTTGGAGGTGTCGCGCGCGACGGCGACGACCTCGTGGCCGCGGGAGAGGGCTTCACGGACGATGGCGGAGCCGGCGTAGCCGGTGCCTCCGAAGACGACGATGGTGGACATGCGAGCTCCTTCGTGTGACGGTTCCGACGCGGTCACGCGCCGTGTCACTCACTGTACGGGTGTTACTCTCTTTCGGTAAGTAGGCACCTCGTGGTGCGTCCCCCGCCCGGGCGCGTCGCGGGTCGTGTCCGACGGAAGGCCACCATGAGCGCGCTCGAGTACAGCCCCTACGCGGCGGACTGCCCCTCCCGGCAGCTCCTCGACCGGATCGGGGACCGCTGGAGCGTCCTGACGATCGGCGCCCTGGCGGACGGGCCCCGCCGCTACTCGGCGATCGCCACCCGGGTGCAGGGGGTGTCGCAGAAGATGCTCACGCAGACCCTCCGTGCCCTGGAACGCGACGGGCTGGTCACCCGGACGGTGTTCCCCGAGATCCCTCCGCACGTGGAGTACGAACTCACCGACACCGGACGGTCGCTCCGTACGGTCCTCGTGCCACTCGAACAGTGGGCGATCGACCACATGGACGGCGTCGCCGAGGCCCGCTCGGGGTACGACGCGCGCGGCTGAAGACGTCCCTCCTGGAATCGCGACCGCCCGCCGGTGGTTGCGTGGAGACATGCGATCCATCGTCTACTCCCAGCCCGGAACGTCCGCCGTCCTCTCCCTCGCCGACCGTCCGGTCCCCGAACCCGGCGACGGTGAGGTCCGCGTCCGCGTGGTCGTCTCCGGCGTGAACCCCACCGACTGGAAGGCCCGGCAGGGCGGGACCTACGGCGACGGCCTGCCGTTCCCGGAGATCACCCCGAACCAGGACGGCGCCGGCATCGTCGACGCGGTCGGCCCCGGGGTCGAGGGGCTGTCGGTCGGCGACCACGTCTGGCTGTTCATGGCCGCGGCCTCCCGCCCGACCGGCACCGCGCAGGAGTACAGCGTCGTCCCCGCCACCCGCGTCGCACCGCTGCCCGAGGGCGTCTCGTTCGACGTCGGCGCCTCGCTCGGCGTCCCCGCGATGACCGCCCACCGCGCCCTGACCGTGCACGAGGACGGTCCCGCCCGACTCTCCCCCGGCGCCCTGACCGGTCGCACCGTCCTCGTCGCGGGAGGCGCGGGTGCCGTCGGGCACGCCGCCATCCAGTTGGCACGGTGGGCCGGCGCGACCGTCATCGCGACGATCAGCTCCGACGACAAGGCAGCCCTCGCCACCGCGGCCGGCGCCCACCACACCGTCAACTACCGCGAGGACGACGCCGCCGACCAGATCCGCGCGATCGCCCCGGACGGCGTGCACATCGTCGTCGAGGTGTCGATCCCCGCGAACGCCGACCTGGACGCGGCCGTGCTGGCGAACCACGGTGTCGTCTCGATGTACGCCGACAACGGTGGCGACGCGGCGTCGATCCCGGTCCGGCCGAACATGAGCATCAACGCCCGGTACCAGTTCCTGCTGCTCTACACGATCGGCGACGCTAGCCTGGCCGCCGCTGCCGAGGACGTCACCGCCGCACTGCGCGACGGTGTCCTGCCGGTCGGCGAGGACGCGGGGCTGCCGCTGCTGCGCTTCCCGCTCGAGGAGACCGCGGCCGCCCACGACGCCGTGCAGGGCGACGCGGTCGGCAAGGTGCTCATCGACGTCGCGGCCGAGTAGCGGGGCGGGCCGGCGCGCCCGTTGGCGCGGCGTGGCGCGCTTCGGCGCAGCACAACAGGAACCAGCTCGAACCGCGGGAAACCGCGGCGCGAGCCGGTTCCTGTTGTGCGCGACCCAGCGGCGGACGGGAGGCGCGGGGCGGGGGCGATCCGCGCCTCCCGACCGGCCCGTGGCCGGGCCCGCCCACCCCGCGTGGCGCCTGCGCGGCGCGCTTCGGCGCAGCACAACAGCAACCGGCTCGAACCGCGGGAAACCTCGGCGCGAGCCGGCTTCCGTTGTGCGTGACCCACCGGCGGACGGGAGGCGCGGGGCAGGGGCGATCCGTGCCTCCCGACCGGCTCATGACGGGGTCCGCCGACCCGACGTGGTGCACGGCGCGGCGCGCTTCGGCGCAGCACAACAGCAACCGGCTCGAACCACGGGAAACCGCGGCGCGAGCCGGCTTCCGTTGTGCGTGACCCACCGGCGGACGGGAGGCGCGGGCCGGGGGCGATCTGCGCCTCCCGACCGGCCCGTGGCGGGGCCCGCCGACCCGACGCGGCGCGCCTGCGCGGCGCGCTTCGGCGCAGCACAACAGGAACCGGCTCGAACCGCGGGTAACCGCGGCGCGAGCCGGCTTCCGTTGTGCGTGGCCCACCGGCGGACGGGAGGCGCGGGGCGGGGGCGATCCGCGCCTCCCGGCCGGCCCGTGGCGGGGTCCGCCGACCCGGCGTGGTGCGCGTTCATCGCCGGACTTGGTATGCAGGACACATGACCGATGTTGCAGAGCCCACTCCCACGCCCGGAACCCGCGCGATCGTCCTCGGAGGCGGCGGGGTCGCCGGCATCGCCTGGGAGCTCGGCGTGCTGTCCGCGCTCGAGGACGCCGGGGTCGACCTCGGAGCCGCCGACCTGGTGGTCGGCACGAGTGCGGGCAGCGTGGTGGGCGCGTTCCTGCGCGCCGGCGCGGTGCAGGACGCCTACGCGCAGCAGACGACCCCTCTGCCGACGACGTACGAGGAGCCCGCCGCTGTGGACGTCTCCGAGGTCGAGCAGCGCTTCGCCGCCGCGATGCAGGGCGCGACCTCGGAGCAGGACGCCCGCGCGCGGGTCGGCGCTGCGGCGCAGGAGGTCACCGCCGGCCAGAGTGACGACGAGCGTGTCGCCACCTTCCGACAGACGCTGCCGAGCGCCGAGTGGCCGGCGAAGCCCTACGCGGTGACCACGGTCGACGCGGTCGACGGGTCCTTCCGGGTGTTCCGCGCCGAGGACGGCGTGCCGCTGGAGCGCGCTGTCGCCGCGAGCTGCTCGGTGCCGATCGTCTGGTCGCCGGTGCGCATCGACGGGCACCCGTACGTCGACGGCGGGGTGCGATCGGCGACCAACGCGGACGTCGCCGCCGGGTACGAGCGGGTCCTCGTGATCGCGTGCAGCCCGGAGGGCCCGTCGCCGCTGGGACCGTGGCTCGACCGGTCCGTCGCCGCGCTCCGCGATGCTGGGTCGCAGGTGGAGGTCGTGGTCGCGGACGAGGCGTCGATCCGGGCCTTCGGGACGAACTCACTGGCGCTGTCGACGCAGCGGCCCTCGGCTGAGGCCGGGCGGGCGCAGGCGGAGCAGGTCGCGGAGCGGGTCGCCGCGTTCTGGGCGTGACGGACAGTGCCTGTGGGTTCTGTCGGGTTCTCCACAGAGCCGGTCTGAGCCCTGTGCCGGGGGCGGTGCCGTCGGTAGCGTGACGGCATGACGACACCGTTCTCGGACCTCGACCAGTTCCTCGCGCTGCCCCGTGTCGACGGGCTCGTGCTGAGCCCCGACGGCGAACGTGCGGCCGTGACGGTGAGCACGCTCGACGCCGACGGCACCACCTACAAGAAGTCGGTGTGGGCGGTCCCGACCTCCGGCGACGGTGCCGCGAAACGGTTGACCCGCTCGGCGACGGGCGAGTCGGCGGCCGCGTTCACCCGGCACGGCGACCTGCTGTTCGTCTCCGGTCGGCCGGACGCCGAGTCCGGCAAGGACGGCGCCTCCGCGCAGCTCTGGCTCCTGCCGGCCGCCGGCGGGGAAGCGCGCCCGGTCACCCGGCTGGCCGGCGGTGTCGGCAGTCTGCTCGGCGCCGCGTCGGCATCGGACGTGCTGGCGGTCACCGCACCCCTGCTGCCCGCGGCCGACGGGGACGTCGACCGCGATGCCGCCCTCCGGAAGCGGCGGGACGACCAGAAGGTCCGGGCGATCCTGCACGAGTCATACCCGATCCGGTACTGGGACCACGACCTGGGGCCGGACGAGCCGCACGTGCTGCGGCTCGACCTGCGCACGCTGCGGGAAGCGCAGGGCACCGACGGGGACGCCGGCGACGGTGCCGGCGAGCCGCAGGAGCCCCGCTACCCGGCACACCTGCCGAAGCCGACCGATGCCACGCCGCAGCCGAGCCGCACCCTCGACGCCATCGACGGCGCACTGACTCCCGACGGACGCACCCTGCTCGCCTCGGTGGGCGTGCACGAGGCGCGCGGGCACCGCTTCGTCCTCGTGACCATCGACCTCGAGACGGGGACGCGTACCGTGCTCTTCGACGACCCGGGCGTCGACCACGAGATGCCCGCGCTCAGCTCGGACGGTCGGACGATCGCCTGGATGCGGACCGTCCGCTCGACTCCGGCCGGCGCGAACCAGCAAGAGGTCTGGACGGCGAGCATCGACGGCAGCGGTGCCCGGCGGATCGCGACCGACTGGGACCGCTGGCCGAGCCAGCTGGTCTTCGAGCACGGGGACCGGGCACTGCTGGCGACGGCCGATCAGGACGGCCGGGCGCCGGTGTTCCGCCTGCCGCTCGACGGTGCCCCCGTTGAACAGCTGACGCAGGACGACTGGACGTACTCGAGCCTGCGGGTGGCGGCCGAGAGCGGTGTCGTGGTGGCGCTGCGGGCCTCCTGGGCGGCACCGCTGCACCCGGTCCGGATCGACGCCGACGGGACGGTGCACGTCCTGGCCACGCCCGCTCCCCTGCCGGACGTGCCCGGACGCCTGGAAGAGGTCGAGACCACCGCGGCTGACGGCACACGTGTCCGCGGCTGGCTGGTCCTGCCCGACGACACCGCGGCCACGGGGCCCGCGCACCCGCTGCTGCTCTGGATCCACGGCGGCCCGCTGAACTCGTTCAACCAGTGGTCGTGGCGGTGGACGCCGATGCTCGCGGTGGCGCAGGGCTACGCCGTGCTGCTGCCGGACCCGGCGCTGTCGACCGGCTACGGCCTGGACTTCGTCAACCGCGGCTGGAACGCCTGGGGGCAGGCGCCGTATACGGACCTGATGGCGATCACCGACGCGGTCGTCGCGCGGGACGACATCGACGAGACCCGCACGGCGGCGATGGGCGGCTCGTTCGGCGGCTACATGGCGAACTGGGTCGCCGGGCACACCGACCGGTTCGACGCGATCGTCACCCACGCCAGCCTCTGGGCACTCGACCAGTTCGCCGGCACGACCGACGCCGCGCACTACTGGCAGTCGATCTTCGACGCCGACGGTCTGGCGGCGAACGACCCGCACCGCTTCGTCGGGGACATCCGGACGCCGATGCTCGTGGTGCACGGGGACCACGACTACCGCGTGCCGATCGGCGAGGGACTGCGACTGTGGTCCGAGCTCGCTGAACACCATGCGGACGTCGACGGTCGGATGCCGCACCGGTTCCTGTACTTCCCGAACGAGAACCACTGGGTGCTGCAGCCCCAGCACGCGAAGCTCTGGTACCAGACGGTGTTCGCGTTCCTCGGGCAGCACGTGCTCGGGCAGGACTGGGAGCGGCCGGAGCTGCTCGGCTGAGGCGGAGGCAGCCGTCGCCCGGGCTTCCGAGCGACGGCTGCCTCAGCGGGTCAGACGAATGCGCCCTGGCCCGTCACCGCGCGACCGACGATGAGCGTGTTGACCTCGCGTGTGCCCTCGTAGGAGTAGATCGCCTCGGCGTCCGCGAAGAACCGGGCGACCCCCTTGTCGAGCACGATGCCGTTGCCGCCCTGCACCTCGCGGCACCAGCCGACGGTCTCGCGCATCTTCGTCGTGGCGAAGGCCTTGGCCATCGCCGAGTGCTCGTCGCCACCCACTCCCTGGTCCTGCAGCGCCGACGCCTGGGTGCAGAGCGCGATCGACGCGGTGATGTTCATGAGCGACTTGACGAGCAGGTCCTGGATCAGCTGGTGCGAGGCGATCGGCTTGCCGAACTGCACGCGCTCCTGCGCGTACCGGAGCGCTGCCTCGTAGGCCCCGATCGAGATCCCGACAGCCTGCCAGGCGACCTCGGTGCGGGTCAGACGGAGGACGGTCGCTGTCGAGCGGAACGAGTCGGCGTGCTGCAGCCGACGGGACTCGGGAACGCGGACGTCCTCGAGCGTGATGTCGGCGTTCTGCACCGACCGGAGGGCGATCTTGTCCTCGATCTTCGTCGCGGTGAACCCCGGGGTGTCCGACGTCACGAGGAAGCCCTTCACCTGGTTGTCCGACTCGTCCTTCGCCCAGATGACGATGACGTCGGCGAACGTGGCGTTGCCGATCCACCGCTTCGACCCATTGAGCACCCAGGTGTCGCCCTCGCGTCGGGCGGTGGTCCGGAGGCCGCGGGCTGAGTCGCTGCCGGACAGCGGTTCGGTCAGACCGAACGCTCCGACGATCTCGCCGGAGGCCATCCGGGGCAGCCACTCGCGCTGCTGCTCGTCGCTGCCGGCGACCGCGATGGAGTTCATGGCGAGGCCGGACTGCACGCCGATGAAGGTCGAGACCCCGGCGTCGATGCGGCCGAGCTCGAGCGCAGCCCAACCGCGGTACACGGCGGAGTTCTCGAACTGGCGGACCAGCGGGATACCCGGGCCGTACATGCCGAGTTCGGCGAGCGGTGCGATGACCTGCTTCGGGAACTCGGCGCGGGCCCAGTACTGGTCAGCGATCGGCGCGACGTCGCGCTCGAGGTACTCGCGGAGCTTCCCCAGGGAGTCGCGTTCCTGGTCGGTCAGCTGCTCCTGGAACCGGTAGAAGTCGGATTCCAGCAGGGGTGTCTGCGCGGCGGTCATTGACATGGACCCAACGATGCATCATTCTCGGAAACGTTGCAAGACCGGCACGACGACTCTGGGGGAACCGTGAGCAGGCAGGCACTCGGCGCGCTCGGCTCGGCCCTCGTCCCGAGCGCACTCGCCGCTCGCCTGGAGGCCCATCCCGACTCCCAGCGCGCCTTCCGTGCTGCGCGGCACAGCTTCATCGACGGCGCCCGCATCGACATGGGGGCGCTCGCGTCCTCGCTCGGGGTCGATCGGACCTCGCTGTTCCGCTGGGTCGGCAACCGCGACCAGCTGCTCTCCGAGATCCTCTGGTCGCTGGCCGTCCCGACGCTCGACGCCGCCGGCCGCGCCGCCGCACCCTCGGGAGCGGAGCGGATCGTCGACGTCCTCGACCGGTTCACCGCGGACCTGATCCGAGCGCCGTACTTCCGGGCCTTCCTGACCCGCGAGCCGGCCAGGGCACTGCGCCTACTCACGACGACCGACAGTGACGTGCAGCGGCGCTTCGTGGCCGTCGTGGCGTCGCTCATCGAGACGGAGCGGGCCGCCGGCGTGTTCGATCCGACGCCGCTCTCCCCCGAGGAACTCGGCCGCCTGCTCGTGCGCGTGTCAGAGTCGTTCACGTACGCGGACCTGATCTCCGGCGAGACCCCGGACCCCGACCGGGCACGCACGACGTACGAGTACATCCTGCGGCCCGTGCAGCACGGGTTCGACCGCTGAACGCCGTCACCGACGAGGAAGGCCACCACCGCTTGAGCACGACACCCGCCGCGATCACCATCGCCGCCGCCGTCGTCCTGCTCGCCGGATGCACCACCGAGCACACCTCGGCCGAACCACGCACGATGACCAGTGATCAGGCGAAGCAGGCGGTCGTCGACATCGTCGACCGGTCGTACGCCGAGATCGGCGGCGACTGGACGATCCGCAGCGGGCCCGCGGTGCAGTCGTGTCCCTTGCCGGGAGGCGCCGCCGGAGCCGCGTACTCCTACATCGTGGACAGGAAGGCGGGCGGTACGCTGCAGTCCGACGTCGCCAAGCTCCAGGACCTCTGGGAAGCGAAGGGGATCACGACCCAGGCCTACGAGAACAGCGGCAAGGACCCCGTGCGCGGTGTCCGAGGTTTCGGCGGTCCGACCACGTCCATCGACCTCTATGCCGACCCGGTCGGGTACACGATCGAAGGACTGTCGGTGTGCACGGTCGGCGATGCTGCCGAGATGCAGGGCCACGGCGAGTGACCGGATGCCCGGGCAGACGGCCTCGACCGTCCGACCGGGCGCCCGACGACTCACTTGCGCGCGGCGAACTCCAGGTTGATGTCATCGGGGTCCTGCACCGACAGGATCGTCATGCCGGCGTCCCCGAGTTCGGTGACCTCTCCGTGCTCGATGCCCGCCGCGTCCAACCGGGCCGCAGCCTGGTGCAGTTCGTCGACCGAGCCGAGGGTGAAGCTCACGTGGTCGAGACCCACCGTGTCCGGGTCGAACCGCTGCCCGGACGGTGCGACCGGACGCAGCCCGAACACCTGGTCGCCGAGCGGGAACACGCAGCCGCCGTAGAAGCGCTCACGGTCCTCGGTGACGCCGGGCTGGTCGACCTGGTCGCTGAAGTCGATGACCGGATCGACGCCGAGCAGCTGTTGGTAGAACGCCTTGCTGCGGGCGATGTCGGTCACGGTCACGCGGACGTGCGCCAGGGCGGTGGGGTGGGCGATCGGGTCGGTCATGTGGTGCTCCTCGGTACGACTCGCCACCGTCGTGGTGGCCGCCCCGAGGCAACGCCGGACAGCTGACGGTGCGCCCACAACGTGCGGCGACCGGACAGCTGCCCAGGCGTCAGAGGAGCTCGTCGGACAGGTGGTTCGGCGTGCCGAAGCGGTGCGCCGTGATGGACACCGCCTGCTCGCGGAGGAACGGCAGCATCTCGATCCGTCCGGCTTCGGTGACCGGCTCGGCGTACACCGCGATGTCCGGGCGTCCGTTCGTCCCGACCGCCAGGGCAGCGGCGTCCCCGCCGATGAGTCGCACCCGTGTGGAGTGCCCGGCGGCGATCCGGGCGGCGAAGGCGTCGTCGGACTCCCCCTGCCGGAGCGTGCCGATGATCGACAGGCCGCGGAGGGCCGTGGCGACCGACGCCGGCAGGTCATCGGCGACGGAGACGTCGACCGGGGTGCCGGCCCGCAGCGCCGCGGCGACGACCCGCACGAGACCGTCCACGCCCGACCCATCCGAAGCAGCCGCGGCCGAAGCAGCCGAAGCCCCAGTCGCGGCCAGGCGCACCTGCACCCCCGGGTACGGCAGGTACCGGAAGACGTTCCGCTCGGCGGTCAGTGCCGACACGTCCGCGGCGACACCGAACTCCGAGGCCCAGGCGAGCTCGTCCGACGCGACCGCGCGGCTGAGGGACTCGGAGTCCACCCCGGTGGCTCGGACGAAGGCCGACACGGCCGACGACGGCGTCGATCCGGCGGTCGCAGCCGCGGGCGCCCAGGAGCCGAGGCCGACCAGGTAGTTCACGCCACCGGCTTTGGTGCCCGCACCCACGGCGGACTTCTTCCAGCCGCCGAAGGGCTGGCGGCGGACGATCGCGCCGGTGATGCTGCGGTTGACGTAGAGGTTGCCCGCCTGGATCCGACCGAGCCAGGTGCCGATCTCGCCCGGGTCCAGGGAGTGCAGGCCCGAGGTCAGGCCGTAGTCGACGTCGTTGACGATGTCGATCGCCTCGTCGAGGGTCTCGGCGGTCATCACACCGAGGATCGGGCCGAAGTACTCGGTGCGGTGGAAGTCCGAGCCGCGGCGGACGCCCTGACGGACACCGGGGCTCCAGAGCTTCCCGGTGTCGTCGAGCTGCTTCGGCTCGACCGCCCACGACTCCCCCGCGCCGAGCGTGGTGAGGCCGTCGAGGAGCTTGCCGGCGGCCGGTTCGATGATCGGCCCCATCTGGCTGGTCGGGTCGCTCGGGTACCCGACGGTCAGCGAGGACACCGCGTCGAGCAGCTGGTTGCGGAAGCGCTTGGACTTGGCGACCGACCCGACCATGACGACGAGCGAGGCGGCGGAGCACTTCTGCCCGGCGTGCCCGAAGGCCGAGGCGACGACGTCCTTCACCGCGAGGTCGAGGTCGGCGGACGGCGTGACGATGACGGCGTTCTTGCCCGAGGTCTCGGCGAGCAGCGGCAGGTCCTGCCGGAACGACCGGAACAGCTCGGCGGTCTCGTAGGCGCCGGTCAGGATCACCCGGTCGACGAGCGGCGACGCGATGAGTTCCTTGCCGAGCGAGGACTCTTCAACGTCGAGGAACGCCAGGACGTCGGCGGGTGCACCGTGGGCGTCGAGGGCGGTCTCGATGACCGATGCCAGGACGGCACCACTGCGGGCGGCCGGCGGCGCGGGCTTGAGGACGACCGCGGAACCGGCAGCCAGTGCGGCGAGCGTCGACCCGGCCGGGATCGCGACCGGGAAGTTCCACGGCGGGGTGACGAGCGTCAGAGCCGCCGGGGTGAAGGCGGCGCCGTCGACGGTGTCGAGCGAGGCCGCGAGCTCGCCGTAGAAGTGGGCGAAGTCGATCGCCTCGGACACCTCCGGGTCGGCCTGGTCGATGGTCTTGCCGGTCTCCGACGCCATCACCTCGACGAGGGCTGCGCGGTTCGCCTCCAGCGCGTCACCGACGGCGTGCAGGACGGCACCGCGAGCCGCACCGGACCAGGAACCCCAGGTGGTGCCGGCGGCACGGACGCGCCGCAGGGCGGACTCGAGGGTCGTGGCGGAGGTGATCCGGGCCTCCCGGACGGCGGAGACGCCGAGCGTCGACGACGCGATCCGAGCGGTGATGACGGCACCCCACTCGCGGACCGATGCGACGGACGGGTCACTGTCGGGCGTGTTCTCGAAGTGACCCGGGGCCGGGCGCTCGACGGCGGCGTACCGGTCGGCGACGCGGTGCGCGGCGGGGGCGTCCAGCCCGCCGGGCAGGGCGAGCGGTGCCAGCGAGTCGCGGAAGCGGGCTTCCTCGCGGGCGAAGAGCGTCGGCGACGAGGCGAGCGAGAACACCGCGGACATGAAGTTGTCCTGGGACGCACCCTCTTCGAGACGGCGGATCAGGTAGGCGATCGCGACGTCGAACTCCCCCGGGTGTACGACCGGCGTGTAGAGCAGCAGCGAGCCGACGGTCTTCTTCACCGCGGCGGCCTGGCCCTGCGCCATGCCGAGCAGCATCTCGAACTCGATGCCGTCGCGGACCCCGCGCTGCCCGGCCAGCAGCCATGCGTGCGCAACGTCGAACAGGTTGTGGCCCGCGACACCGACCCGGACGTTCGCGATCCGCTCGGGCGTCAGTGCCCAGTCGAGGACGCGCTTGTAGTTCGTGTCGGAGTCCTGCTTGGTGTGCCAGGTGGCGAGCGGCCAGCCGTGCACGGACGCCTCGACCTGCTCCATCGGCAGGTTCGCGCCCTTGACGAGCCGGACCTTGATGTCCGCACCACCGCGGGCGCGGCGCGCCGCCGACCACTGCTGCAGGTGCTCCATCGCAGCGAGCGCGTCGGGCAGGTACGCCTGCAGGACGATGCCGGCTTCGAGGTCGGTGAACTGCGGCTCGTCGAGGAGCTTCGTGAAGACCGCGATGGTGAGGTCGAGGTCCTTGTACTCCTCCATGTCGAGGTTGATGAACTTCCGCGGTGACGCGGCGGCGGCGCGGGCGAACAGGGGGCGGAGCTGTTCGACGATGTCGTCGACGGCGTGGTCGAAGGCCCACGGCGAGTGCGGGTGGACGGTCGAGGACACCTTGATGGACACGTAGTCGACGTCGTCGCGGCTGAGGAGCGCGTGCGTGCCGGCGAGACGACGGGCGGCTTCGCGTTCGCCGAGCACGGCTTCGCCGAGCAGGTTCACGTTCAAGCGGACGCCGTCCTGCTTGATCCCGGCGATCGCCGGCCCGAGCTTCGCGTCGGTCGCGTCGACGATGAGGTGGCCGACCATGTTCCGCAGCACCCGTCGGGCGATGGGCACGACGACGGTCGGGAGGCTCGGTGCCAGTCCGCCACCGAGGCGCACCAGGCCGCGGAGCGCGGCCGGCAGGAACCCGGGTGCGTCCGGCGCGATGGCGCGGAGCTTGCGTGCCGCGACGCCGAGGTCCTCGGGGCGGACGACGCCGTCGACGAACCCGACGGCGAACGCGAGGCCCTTCGGGTCGGCGAGGACACCGGCGAGCTGCTTCGCGGAGCCGTCGACGAGGTACGTCTCGGCCTCGGCGAGCCACTGCCGGACGAGCGCGACGGACGCGTCGGCGAGGTCGTCGTGGACGGTCGGGGCGGCAGCGTCGGAGCGCGGCTGGACGTCGGTCATGGGGACAGTGTGCCGGGCGCTCTTTCGGTAGCGGAAGCAACCGTTCCTGATGCATTCCGTTCAGCTCAGCTACGCTTTCGGCATGCTCGACGTCCGCCGCCTGGTGCTCCTCCGCGAGCTGTCGATCCGGGGCACGGTCGCCGCCGTCGCCGAGGCGATGAACTTCACCCCGTCGGCGGTGTCGCAGCAGCTCGCCGTGCTCGAGCGGGAGGCCGGCGTGCAGCTGCTCCGCCGTGCCGGACGGCGCCTGCAGCTCACCCCGCAGGCCGAGGTCCTGGTCGCGGCGGCGGGCGAGGTACTGGACACCCTGGAACGTGCGCAGGCGTCGGTGGAGTCGACATTGACGACCGTGCAGGGACGCATCCGGGTCGCGGTGTTCCAGTCCGCCGCACTGGCCCTGATGCCGTCCGCCCTCCGCACGATGGCGCTCGAACACCCCGACGTCCGGGTCGAGATGGTGCAGCGCGAACCGGAGACCGCGCTCAACGAGACCTGGGCGCGGGACTTCGACATGGTCATCGCGGAGCAGTACCCGGCACACGCGGCCCCGCGGTTCCCGGGCCTCGACCGCCGCGACCTGACGACCGACCCGGTGCGGTTGGCGCTGCCGCCGGTGGCGACGGCACTCTGGCCGGTGACGTCGCTCGAGGAGGCCGCGACACTGCCGTGGGTGATGGAACCGCGTGGTGCAGCCTCCCGGCACTTCGCCGAGCAGACCTGCCGTCGCGCCGGCTTCGAGCCCGACGTCCGGTACGAGACGGCGGACCTGCAGGCGCAGATCCGGCTCATCGAGTCGGGCAACGCCGTCGCGCTGATGCCGGACCTGGTCTGGGCCGGTCGGTCGACGAGCTGCCGGCTGCTCGAACTGCCGGAGCCCGGGCGACGGACACTGTTCACGGCGCAGCGGCTCGCGAGCGCGGAGTCGCCGGCGGTGTCGGCGTTCCGGACGGCGCTCGAGCGGGCGGCCGGCGCTCCCCGATCCTGAGCGCTCCATGTCCGGAAATCCCCGATCATGACGGGTTTCTCGGCACTTTTTCCGTGACGTGTTCGTGACCATGTCGACCGGTTCTGCGGCCTCTGATGACCCTACGATCTGGCTACGGGCACGCCATCGGGAAGCCCGGCCACACGTCATCCCAGGGGGGAACCCAATGCACAAGAACTGCCTGCCACCGATCCACCGGATCGCGGCCATCGGCTCCGCCGTCGCGATCGTCGCGGCGTCGTCGGCATTCGGCATCGGCGCCGTCAGCGCCTCCGCCGACGAGCTCGCACCGAACACCAGCGTCGCGACGTCCACCAGCGTGGACGCACCGACCGCAACGCCGGCTCCGACCGGCGCACCCACTCCGGCGGCCGCTCCGGTCGCACCGACGAACCCGGCTGCCGATGTCCCGGCAGCGGGGACGCCGGATGCTCCCACTGCGACCACACCCGCGGCTCCGGCTGCGGCCACGCCCGCTGCTCCCGCTGCTGCGACGCCCGCGCCGACCGCTGCCGCCGCCCCGACCGCGACGCCCGCCGGCACGGTCACGATCACCGGCACGACCCGCGCCTGGCGGACCATCTCCGCCGACACCGCTGGTTGGCCCACGGGGACGACCTTCACCTACCGGTGGGACTTCCACCACCCGGTCCTCGGCAACCGCTACCCGGGTACCGAGCGGACCTACGTCGTGGACCCTGAGCAGGCCGACGGCACCTTCACGGTGACCGTCACCGGCACGGCTCCCGGCATGAAGCCGACGTCGGTCACAAGTGCGCCGAGCAGCACGGTCATCGTGGAGGACGCCGACCGCCAGTTCATCTACGACCAGCGAGTCGTCCCGGTGACGAGCGGCGAGCCCTTCTCCGTCGACCTCGCGCCGGCCGACAACCCGGACCTGTCCTTCTTCGTGAACGGCTCCATCAGCGGCACCGCGGACCCGAGCGTGCTGCCGACGGGCGTGAACCTCTCGGAGAACGGCGTGCTCTCCGGGACCCTCGACTCCTCGACTCCGCTCAACGACCAGATCTGGGTCCACGTCTCGACGCCGTACCACCCGGGCGGCGGACTGTCGGAGCGGATCCTGCTGTCGGTCGCCCCGGCCGAGGACGACGGCGGACTGTCCTTCTCCGGCGGGTCGAGCGAGGACCACGCCGTCCAACTCCGGGGGCAGGCCGGCACGGCGTTCTCGCACACCTTCCAGGCCACCGGCGGTCCCGTCGACGAACCGGTGCGCTACTCGATCGTTCGGCCGGACGGACAGCCGTTCCCGGCGTCGGACATCGGCGCCTCGTTCCCGGCGGGCATCACGCTCGACCCGACCACCGGCGTGCTCAGCGGCACGGACGACCAGGCGGCCTCGTACTCGTTCGCCGTCGTCGCGACCTCGGGTGGCCAGACCGCCACGCAGTACGTCGATCTCCGCACGACGCCCGCTCCGGCGGTCGGTGCCCTCGTGACCGTCACCCGCCCCGGCGACGTCCGGGAACAGCGCACCTGGACCGTCAAGCCCGACGGTTCGGTGGAGACCACCTGGTTCCCGAACGGACCGCAGCACGACATCGCGCAGCAGGCCGGCGGTCGCCCCACCGCGGCACAGGGTTCGACGCTGCTGATCGCGGCAGCGCCCGTCGACGCCTTCGGCAACATCACCGTTCCCCTGGACGGCGACTGGGACGGGCGCACGCCCATCGGTGTGACGAGTGACGTCGCGTCCGACGTGGTCGAGCGGACCGGGTGGAACGCGGCGATCACGTTCCCGCACGCGTCGACGCACACGCTGACCGTGACGGCCCAGGGCGTCTCGACCACGTTCCCCGTGACGGTCGTCCCGTCCGCCGGCGCAGCAGGCACCGGCACCACCGGCAGCCTCGCCTTCACGGGTGCCGACGAGACCGGTCCGATCGCCTGGGGCCTCGGTCTGCTGGCCTCGGGCGTGGCCCTGCTGACCCTGTGGGCACGGCGCCGCCGGGTCTGACCCACGAGACGACGAGGGGCGTGTCCGACGCGGGCACGCCCCTCGTCCGTGTGCGCCGAGTCGGGTGTGCGCCGATCGTCTTGCGGGAAACCGCACAGTCCCCCCAACTCGGGTCACATTCGGGCATCGCGGACGAATCGGTCCACCTAGTACCAATACGATCCGATCACGTCGGGGATTCTCGGCTGATTCATACACTCCGGCACCTGACCGGACATGGACCCTGGGGGAACCCGTGCACCGCAGCACAGCCTTCGTCCGACGCGCTTGCGCCGTCGGCACCGCGACTGCCCTGATCGGCCTGACGACCGGCTTCGGCGTCATGACCGCGACCACCGCGTACGCCGCTGACGCACCCGTCGACACCGCCGCGACCGCGCCGGCCGTCTCGGGTGGCGACACGAGCACGTCGACCGCACCGGGCCTCCCGGCCGACGCCGGAACCGGCACCGCCGCCGGAACCGGCGCCGGCACCCCCACCGGAACCGCGACCAGCGCGCCGGCGGATCCGACCAGCACCGCACCGACCAACACGGCGCCCACCAGCACCGCGCCTGCGGCGACGCCAGCCCCGACCACGGGTGGCACGACCACCGGTGGCACGCCGACGACCGCCGCACCGACTGCTGTCGCTCCGGCCGCCTCCACCGCCACGGTGAAGCTGTCCGGCACCGCCAAGGTCGGCTCGACGCTCGTCGCCACGACCTCGGGCTTCACCAAGCCCACCTCGTTCTCCTACCTGTGGTCGGTCGGCGGTGTCGCCACCGACGTCGACGACGGCAGCTACGTCGTCCAGCCGGGCGACGCAGCGAAGGTCGTGACCGTCACCGTCACGAACACGCTGCGGGACGGCTCGGTCGAGACCTCCTCCGCGAAGTCGGCCGTCGTCACCGAGGACCCCGTGTTCGTCGACGCCGCCGGCAAGCCGGTCACCGCCGGTCTGGACCCGGACGGCGAGCGTCTCGCGCTCGACGCCACGGCGGGCAACGCGTTCTCGTACACCTTCCGTGCCACGGGCTCGCCGGCACCGACCTTCGCGCTCGCCTACGCCTACCCGGACGACGTCTCGGACGACTCCTCGGACGACGGCGACGACGAGGGCTCGCCCGCCGACCAGCTGCCCGACGGCATCACCTTCGACGCGGCGACGGGCGTTCTGTCCGGCACGAGCGACGAGGCGACCGACACCGAGTTCGCCGTGACTGCGACCAGCGGTGGCACCACCGTCACGCAGTACGTGGAGATGACCGTGGACGCTGCGGCGGCCGCCGGCGTGCAGGTCTTCTCGATCGACCGCGACGCGTTCCTCGAGTACGTGAAGAACAGCTCCGACGGCAGCCCCGCGGACGGCACGCTGACCAGCTGGATCATCGACACCGACGGCCACGTCATGACCGACGTCGAGACCTTCCACACCACGGACGACGGCTGGGAAGGCAGCTCGATCGTGACCGACGGCGGTCGTCCGACCGTCAAGCAGGGCGGCACCCTCCTGCTCAACGGCGACCTGGTCGACCGGTTCGGCAACTCGGTGACGGATGACGAGGGCGACTCGCCGGAACTCGCCGTCACTTCGGACATCGCCTCGGACATCGTGCGCGAGGACCCCGACCTCGGTGACTACGGCAACTTCCTCGACGTCACCTTCCCGCACGCCTCGACGCACAACCTGACGGCGAGCGCCGCCGGCTTCTCGACGAGCTTCGCCGTCGAGGTCGTCCCGACCGCCACCGCCCCGGTCGCGACTCCCCCGGTGCTCACGCCCCCGGTCGCAGCCGCGCCGATCGGCACCGTCCCGGTCCGGACCGCCGCGCACGGCCGACTCGCCTACACCGGTACGGACGCGACCGACTCCCTGCCCTGGGCGCTCGGCATGCTCGCCGCCGGTGCAGCGCTGGTCGGCCTCCGCTTCGCCCGTCGGCGCGCACAGCGCTGATCCGGACGGGAGGCTCCTCCCGCGGCCCCGTCGATCCCTCCACGGATCGACGGGGCCGTTCCGTCATCCACAGGCCGGCGACGTGCGCCGGGCCGAGCGAGAGGCGCGGCTAGCGTTGGAGCCATGCCGAGCCTGCTGCACATCGATTCCTCCGCCGACCTGTCCCACTCCCGCTCCAGGGCGCTGACCGCCGCCTTCGCCGATGCCTGGCGTGCCCGCGGTCCGGAGTACACGGTCGTCCGCCGCGACCTGCACGTGGACCCGCTGCCGCACCTCGAGACGTCGGCGCTGCACTGGGCCGCAGCAGACCGCACGGCGGACGAGTCCGTGCCCGACGCCGCCGAACAGCTGCGCCAGGACGTCATCGACGAGCTGCTGGCCGCCGACGTCGTCGTGATCGGGTCGCCGCTGTACAACTACACGGTGCCGTCCAGCCTCAAGGCCTGGCTCGACCGCGTGCACATCCCTGGCGTCCTCGTCCCCGGACCCGACGGCACGCCGCAGCCCCTGGCCGGGCGTCCCGTCGTCACCGTCGTCAGCCGCGGCGGCACCTACGACGCGGAGACGCCGACGGAGCATTGGGACCACGCGTCGCCGGTGCTCGACATCATCCTCGGCACGGCACTGGGCATGAAGGTGCACCCGGTCGTGGTCAGTGCGACCCTCGCCGACCGGCTGCCCGGGCTCGCACCGTTGGCCGACCACGCCGCCGCCGAGTTCGCCGACGCGACCGTGGTCATGGAACGCCTGGCGTCGACGCTCGGCTGACCCACGGCAGCTGCCGGGGCCGAGTCAGCCAGCGCTGTGTCGGCGAGAGCTGAGTCGGAGTTTGCTGAGCCGGCGGGGGCTGCGTCGGCGGAGGGCTCAGGCCCGTCGGAGTTCGCCGGCGCGGCCGAGCAGGTCGGCGTGGAACACCGTCTGGCTCAGGGCGCTGGCGAGCAGGTACCCGGACATCGATTCGATCCCACCGCTGAACGGCACGCGCGACGCCACCTCGAACACCGTCGGGTGGTCGATTGCGTTGAGCGCGGCGGCGACGTGCCGCGTGCGTTCGTCACGGTGGGCGGCCAGGGTCCGGGCGCGGGACACCACGTCACGGAAGCGGTACTCGTGCCCGGGGCAGACCTCGAACGCGGCGAACGGTTCGAGCGCCGCCAACGAGTCGAGCGAGTCCCGCAGCGGGTTCGAGTCAGTGCGGCCCCCGAGCCCGATGCCGGAGTTGATCCGCGGCAGGACGTGGTCGCCCGTGAACAGCAGGCCGTCGGGCTCGTCGACGAAGCAGACGTGACCACCGGTGTGCCCCGGCGTCCACAGCACGCGGAGGTCCCGCCCGGCGATCGGCAGCCGGTCACCGTCCTCGAGCTCCAGGTCGGCGAACGGCGCCTCGACGGTCCCCTGCCCGAGCTGCCGGCCGGAGCCCCACACCGCCAGGACACCGTCGAGCCGGTCGTCGGGGACGCCCCAGGTCCGGGCGTCCCGTTCGTTCTGCTCGGCGTCGGCGCGGGCGTGCTGCAGGGCGTGCACCTCGGCCGGGTGCATCGCGATCGGCGCCCCGGAACGACGACGGAGCGCGGCGGCCGCGCCGAGGTGGTCGGCGTGCAGGTGCGTGACCGCGATGAGGGTGACGTCCTCCACCGCTCGGCCGATCTGCCGCAGGCCCGCGGTCAGGACGTCGAGGTCGCCGCCGTCGCTCCACCCGGGGTCGATGACCGCGAGCGAGCCGTCGTCCCCGGCGACGACGTAGACCAGGGTGGCGTCGGGCACACCGCCGCGGAACGGGACCGCGAGCGTCCAGACACCCGGGCGGACCTCCTCGACGGGCGGCAGCGCAGCGGCGGCGAGCGCCGCGGCCTGGACCGGGCTGACGGGCGACGGGTTCGACACGCGACCAGCGTAGTGAGCGCAGTGCGAGACGGGCCGGCACCGTGCGAGGCGGGCCGGCACCGTGCCTCCAGGCCGTCGCCGTCGGCAGCGCGTAGACAGGCGGCATGGAGACCATCGCGCCCATGCTCGCCAAGGCCGTCGCCACCGTCCCGGACCCCGACAGCGTGACCGGAGGACTGCGGTACGAGCCGAAGTGGGACGGCTTCCGCGGCATCGTGACGATCGACGGCGACGACGTCGAGATCGGCAGCCGCGGGTCGAAGCCGCTCACCCGCTACTTCCCCGAGCTGGTCGAGGCGTTCCGCGCACAGTTCGGCGGACGTCCCGGCCCGGTCGTGCTCGACGGCGAGGTGATCGTCCGATCGGGCGAACCGGGACACGAAGAGCTCGACTGGGAGGCGCTGTCCCAGCGCATCCACCCGGCGGCTTCCCGCATCGCGAAGCTCTCGGTCGAGACGCCGGCGCAGTTCGTGGCCTTCGACCTGCTGTACCTGGACGGGGAGGACCTGACCTCCCGCCCGTTCGACGACCGGCGCGCGGCGCTCGAGACCCTCGGCACCGACCTGAGTGCGCCCCTGTTCGTGACGCGGACCACGCTCGACGTCGAGACCGCGCGGCGCTGGCTGACCACGTTCGAGGGTGCCGGCCTGGACGGCGTCGTCGCCAAGCCGCGGCAACGCCCGTACGAACCGAACAAGCGCACGATGCTCAAGATCAAGCACCACCGCGAGGCCGACGTCGTCGCGGTCGGCTACCGGGTGCACAAGAGCGGCACGGGCGTCGGCTCACTCCTGCTCGGACTCTACGACGCCGACGGCGAACTGCGGATGGTCGGCGGCGTCTCCGCCTTCACGGACAAGCGGCGGCGCGAACTGGTGGACGAGCTGGAGCCGCTGGTGGAGCGGGACGCGGACGGGAGGCCCGTCACCGGTGATGGCGAACGGTCCCGGTTCTCGTCGGGTCGCGACACGTCGTTCGTCCGGCTGGCGCCGGAGCGGGTGCTCGAGGTCCGCTACGACCAGATGGAGGGTGACCGCTTCCGCCACACCGTGCAGTTCACGCGCTGGCGGCCGGATCGCGACGCCCGCTCGTGCGGTTTCGACCAGCTCGAGGTGCCAGCGGCCTACGACCTCAGCGACGTCCTGAGCTGAGCCCCCCCCCCGGACGAGGGACAGCTTGTCCATTTGACGCTCAACCGTCATCAGTAGTTAGCCGAACTAGTGATTCTGTGGAAGCATTCGAGGCATCAGGGAAACGGTGGTTCTCCACCCCCTCGAGATCACGGATCGGAGTGGAAATGAGCAGCGAGACCCTCGTTCGCCGAGCACAGCGCAACCCTCTCAGCGAGGTCCGCGAAGCACGTCACCAGCGTGCCCTGCAGACCAGCGCGATCATCAGCGGGATCGCCGGCGTCACCGTCGCCGCGCTCGCCTTCGTCACGATCGGCCTGGGCGCATGATCGTCCTCGACGGCATCACGCAGGACAACCGCCGGACCTGGTCTCGTCTCACCCGCCTGCACACGGCGACCGTCGGGCTGCCGCTGCAGACCTCGCGCGTCGACGACGACGACCTGCGCCGCGAGGACACCTCCACGCTCGTCTGACCGGCAGGTCTCGCGCCCTGCTCAGACCTTCTTCGCGCGGGACGGCTGCACGCGGGGCGGCTCCCCCGGCATCTTCGGGAAGTCCGGCGGGAACGGCAGCTCGCCGAGGCCGTCCGCCAGGTCGCGTCGCCACCACTCCAGGAGCGGGTCGATGCTCCGGGGTTCGGCGGACATCGTCTCCCACGGGTCACCGGTCGTGGCGAGACGCTGTGGCACGGTCAGGATCGTGAAGGCGGTCGGGTCGGCCTCGTCGAGTTCGTCCCACGCCAGCGGCGTCGACACCGCCGCGTTCGGTAGCGCACGCGGACTGTAGGCACCGGCCATCGTGCGGTCGCGGTTCGCCTGGTTGAAGTCGACGAAGACGCGCGAGCCCCGCTCCTCCTTCCACCAGGCTGTCGTCACCTGCTCCGGCATCCGCCGCTCGAACTCCCGGGCTGCGGCGATCACCGCGTGGCGGACGTCGAGGAACTCGTACGCCGGCTCGATCGGCGCGAAGACGTGCAGGCCCCGGTTGCCGCTGGTCTTCACCCACGCCTCGAGGCCGACCTCGGCCAGGACCTTCCGCAGCTCGTGCGCGGCGGGGACGGCATCGTGGAAGTCGGTGCCCGGCTGCGGGTCCAGGTCGATGCGGAGCTGGTCCGGGTGGTCGCTGTCCTCCGCCCGCGAGGCCCAGGGGTGGAAGACGACGGTGTTCATCTGCGCTGCCCAGACCGCGACGGCCGGCTCGTCGATGACGAGCTGCGGGTGGCTCCGGGCGCTCGGGTAGGTGACCGTCACCGCGCGGACGTACTCCGGGGCACCCTTCGGCGGGTTCTTCGAGAAGAACTGCTCGCCGTCGACGCCGTCCGGGAAGCGCTGCAGCGAGATCGGCCGGTCGCCGTTGGCACGGACGAAGGCGTCCCCCACGGCGACCAGGTACCGGGCCAGGTCGATCTTGGTGATGCCGAGGTCCGGCCACAGCACACGGGACGGACTGGAGATCCGGACCTCCCGGTCGCCGTCGGGTCCGGGCACGGTGAGCGTCGTCGCCGGTGTCGCCATGCAGCGGAACGTACTCCGACGCCCGGAGCCCGGCGCGCAGCACGACCGCAGGCCGGCGCGCAGCACGCCCGGAGCGCGGCGCGCAGCGGGACCGGACGGGGCAGGATGGACCGGTGACCGCGTACCTCGGGGTGGACCTGGCCTGGGGCCTCGGCACCGAACGACGTGCGCCGAACGAGACCGGCCTGGCTGCCCTCGACGACGCGGGCCGCGTGATCGACGCCGGGTGGGCCCGCGGGGTCGACGAGGTCACCGCCTGGATCGCCGATCGGCTCGGCCCCCGGACCCTCATCGCGGTGGACGCGTCGCTCGTCGTCACGAACCCGACCGGCATCCGCGAGTCCGAACGCCAGGTCGGACAGCGCTACGGCCGGTGGAAGGTCGCCGCGAACCCGACGAACCTGGCCTCGGCCGCGAGCGCCGGCGCCCGGCTGCTCGACCGGCTGACCGCCCTCGGCGTCACGTACGTCAGTGACACCCGGACGATGCGCGCCCGGAGCGGCCCGGCGGTGTTCGAGTGCTACCCGTACACGACCCTGGTCGGGGTGGCGGAGTTCGGCTACGACGTCGAGCGTCCCCGCTACAAACGGCTCGACACGTCCGTGCCCCCGGCCGTCGCCCGGCAGCGTCGCGCGGAGGCGTTCGACGAGCTCGTCCGCCGCATGCGTACGACGGCGTTCGACCCGCCCCTCGACCTCGACGCGCACCCGCTCACCCGCGACCTCCGCGACCCGTCGGTGCTGCACGGGCCGACGCACAAGCACCGCGAGGACCTGCTCGACGGCGTCCTCTGCGCGTGGACGGCGGCGTTCTGGGAGCGACACGGCGACGAACGGGTGCAGGTGCTGGGTGGTGATCCGGGCCTCCCGTCCGACCCGCTCGACGCCGTGGGCCGCCTGCCGGCCCTCATCGCCCCCGCGCGCCGGTCGCAGCGCCCGGCTCACTAGGCTGGACCGGTGAGCACCACGACCGAACCGTTGCGCATCGGGCTGGTCTCGTTGCACACCTCCCCCGGCGACGAGCCCGGATCCGGCGAGGTCGGCGGCATGAACGTCGTCGTCCGCCACCAGGCCGAAGCGCTGGCCGACCGCGGCCACCAGGTGGACATCATCACCCGCCGCTCGGCACCGACGCAGCCGGACTCGGTCGCCCTCGTGCCGGGCGTGTGCCTGCGGTTCCTGTCCGCCGGGCCGGCCGAACCGGTGCCGAAGGGCGAGCACGACGCCTTCATCGAACCGTTCCGCCGCGGCCTGGCCGAACTCGGTCCGTTCGACGTCCTGCACTCGCACCACTGGTTCTCCGGCGCCGCGGCCCTGCCCGTCGCCCGCGACCGTGGCATCCCGCACGTCCAGTCGTTCCACTCCATCGCCGCCGACAGTGCGACGCCGCTGTCCGAGGGCGAGCGTCCCGAGTCCGCCGGTCGGATGGTCGGGGAAGAACGCCTCGCGCGCGAGTCCGACGCCGTCGTCGTCGTCAGCGAGTCCGAGGCGCACACCGTCCGCTCCCGCCTGGGCGGCGACCCGTCGCGCGTCTGGATCGTGCCGCCGGGGGTCGACGGGTCCGTCTTCCGCCCGGCCAGCGTCGGCGCGCGTCGCGCCGCCGCGCCCTACGTCGTCGCAGCGGCCCGCGTGCAGCCGCTCAAGGGCCTGGACCTGGCCATCGAGGCGATCGCCGGCATCGACCAGGAGGCCCGCCCCACCCTCGTCATCGCCGGGGACGCCTCGAGCGAAGCAGGCGACCACGTGACCGAACTGCGTCGGCTCGCCGCGTCACGGGGCATCGCCGACCGGGTCACCTTCATCGGACCGCAGTCGCGTGCCGACCTGGCGTTCCTGTTCCGCGGCGCGGCAGCCGTGCTGGTGCCGTCGCACTCCGAGACGTACGGCCTGGTGGCGCTCGAGGGCTCCGCGTCCGGGGTGCCCGTCGTGGCCGCCGCTGCCGGGGGCCTCCGCGAAGCCGTGGTCGACGGCGAGACCGGGGTCGTCCTCGAGTCGCGTGACCCCGCGGTCTGGGCGACGGAGATCCAACGCATCCTGACCGAACCGGAGTACGCCGCCGCCCTGGCCTCCGCCGGGCGCGAGCACGCCGAACGGCTCAGTTGGGAGCGGTCGGCCGCGGGTCTCGAGCAGGTCTACCTGCGGGTCCTCGGTCACTGACGAGCCCGCTCGTGCCGGACTCCGTGCTCCACTCCGCGCTCGACCTCAGCGCGTTCTGGGACGCCCTCGACGCGGTCCCGGCTGCGGCCGACGCCGAGGCGCTGTTCGACCCGAGCGGTCCCGACCCGGCGTCGAGGGCGGCCGGAACGCTTCGGCGGAGGAACCTCGACCGCTACCTGCAGCACGCCGGGCCCGAGGCGGACACGATCCTGGTCGCCGAGGCACCGGGCTGGCGCGGCATGACGAACACCGGCATCCCGTTCACGAGCATGCGGGAGCTGCAGGACCCCGACGGGCTGTTCGCCGGCGTGTCCTTCGCGGTGCCGCCCGAGCCGACGGCAGCGTGGGAGGCGTCCTCGCGCGTCGTGCACGCGGCGCTCCGGGACTGGCACGGCCCGCTGCCGGTGCTCTGGGCGGTGTTCCCGCACCACCCCTTCGCCGCCCCGGACCGGTTGACGAACCGGACACCGCGTCCGGCCGAGGTCCGTGCCGGCGCGCCCGTCGCACTCGCGTTGGCCGAAGCGGTGGGTGCCCGGCGGTTCGTCGCCGTCGGCCGGAAGGCGCAGGGTGCGCTGGCGGCGGCCGGCATCGACGCGATCGCCGTGCGGCACCCGGCGCAGGGTGGGGCGAGGGAGTTCACGCAGCAGATCGCCGCGCTGCGCTGACGGGCGGCGGGGCGGTGGCCGACGGGGCGTCAGGCTGAGCGGACCTCGACGCCCTTCGCGGCGAGCGCGTCGGACACGTGCGCGGGCAGCGGGGCCGCCGCGTAGACGACCTTCAGCGACGGCAGGTCGACCAGGTCGTCCCAGTTCTGCGGGTCGTAGCGGTCGTCGGAGCCGTCCCACCCGGGGTACAGGTCCTGCAGGATCTCGAGGTCCGAGTCGACCGTCACCTCGGTGACCAGGTCGAGCTGCGAGGGCAGCAGGTCGAGGTCGTCGTAGTACTCACGGGCCCGGTCGTCCTGTCCGTCCACGTCCTCGTCGTCCACCACCGCGTCCTCGTCGTCCTCGGCGTCCCCGTCGTAGGGCTCGATGACGTCCAGGTCGTAGCAGAGCACGTCGAGGACGAGCAGCTTCGCGTTGAAGTCCGCGAACTCGATCGGTTCTTCGGTGGTCGTCGACGCCTCGTCCATGCAGGGCAGCGTACCGACCGCCCGCTGGGCCTGCCCGCCGCGACCGATTTTGCTGTGGGACTGGACAGGAACGGCTCGGCAGGAACAGGGTGATGCATGGCGACCACGACGAAGACCGAGCGCGACCCGGGGCAGCAGACCGAGCTCCGCCGTGTGATCGGTCCGAAACTCCTGCTGCTGTTCATCGTCGGGGACATCCTCGGCACCGGCGTCTACGCCCTCACCGGGCAGGTCGCGGCCGAGGTCGGTGGTGCCGCGTGGCTGCCGTTCCTCATCGCCTTCTCGGTGGCGCTGCTCACGGCGTTCTCGTACCTCGAGCTCGTCACGAAGTACCCGCAGACGGCGGGAGCGGCGCTGTACGTGCACAAGGCGTTCGGCGTCCACTTCGTCACGTTCATCGTGACGTTCATCGTGATGTGTTCCGGCATCACCTCGGCGTCGACGGCGTCTCGGGCGTTCGCCGCGAACCTCGGCGTCGGCTTCGGCCTGGAGCTGCCGAACACCGTGGTGATGCTCATCGCGATGGGGTTCATGCTCGCCGTGATGGCGGTGAACTTCCGCGGCGTCAGCGAGAGCGTGAAGACGAACGTGGTGCTGACCCTCGTCGAGCTCTCCGGTCTGGTGCTCGTGATCCTGGTCGGCTTCACCGCGATCGCCGGCGGCAACGCGGACTTCTCCCGCGTCGTGATGTTCGAGACGCCGGAGGACAAGAGCCTGCTGCTGAGCATCTCGACGGCGACGTCCCTGGCCTTCTTCGCGATGGTCGGCTTCGAGGACTCGGTGAACATGGCCGAGGAGACGAAGGACCCGTCGCGGATCTTCCCCCGGGTCATGCTGACGGGTCTCGGCATCACCGCCGTGATCTACGTCCTGGTGTCGATCTGCGCCGTGGCCGTCGTGCCGATCGGTGAACTCGCCGGCAACGAGACGCCGCTGGTCACCGTCGTGCAGACCGCCGCGCCGGACTTCCCGATCGGTGCCGTCCTGCCGTTCATCTCGATGTTCGCCGTCGCCAACACCGCGCTGATCAACATGATGATGGCGTCCCGACTGCTCTACGGCATGAGCAAGCAGGGCGTGCTGCCGGGCTTCCTCGGCCGGGTCTCCCCCGCCCGCCGCACCCCGTCGAACGCAATCGTCTTCACGACCCTCATCTCGCTGGCCCTGATCGGCTGGGTGTCGCTCGACCCGGAGTCGCCGATCGTGGTGATCCTGGGCGGGACGACCTCGCTGCTGCTCCTCGCGGTGTTCGCCGTCGTGAACACCTCGGTGCTGGCACTGCGACGCGACAAGGTCGACCACAAGCACTTCAAGGCCGGGGTCGTGATCCCGGTGATCGGGATCGTCGCCTGCCTGTGGCTCGTGCTGCCGTTCTCGTCCGGCCGCGCGTGGGAGCAGTACCAGATCGCCGGCGCGCTGCTGGCTCTGGGCATCGTGCTCTGGCTCGTCACGTGGTTCACCCACGGTCGGAAGACCGCCGAGAAGGCGCCGACCGGCGTGGTGACCGAACCGACCGCGGTGCAGCGGGACAGCCGTGGGGACCACGACCGCTGACCTCGCGCCACCACCACCACCACACTGGAGGCCCGGCACCCATCGGGTGCCGGGCCTCCAGCCGTGCTGCCACGTCCGGCCTGCCGCGCCGTCAGCTCCGCCGAGTCGTCAGTTCCGTCGCGCCGGGATCCCGAGCGGCCCCGGCGTCCGCTCGATCGCGCGGACGGCGAGCGCCCGCACCCAGTCGAGCCGCTTGCCCGGCCAGCCGTGCACCAGCGTGGTCCAGTGCTCCGGCAGGGCCGACGCCCCGGCGAGCGCCCCGGCCAGTCCGCCGGTGATCGCGGCCACGGTGTCGGTGTCCCCGCCGCCCCGGACGGCACGTTCGAGGGTGTCGACGACGCCGTCGCCGAGGGTGATCGCTGCGACCGCGGACTGCAGCGACGCGACGACCCAACCGTTCGCTACGGTGTGGTCCTCCGGTGTCGAGGACTCGGCCTCGGCGATGCGGTCGAGCCACAGGGTGCGGCGCTCCCGCGGCAGCATCGGCACGCCGCGGCGGACGTCGAGCTTGCCGCGGCGGACGGCGTGCCGGATCGCCACGGTCCAGAGGATGCAGGCATCCCCGGCGTCGTCCTCGTGGTGGGTCAGGTCGCTGACCCGTCGGGCGGCGACCGCCAGGTTCTTCCGGGCGCCGTCGCCGAGGAACCCGAGCACCAGTGGCGTGGTCCGCATCAGTGACCCGTTGCCCGCCGACTGCCCGTTCTGCTCGTGCACGGCGCGGGCGGCGGCCTTCGCGGCGTCTTCGGTGTTCGCGGTCATCCGGCCCAGGACGGACCGGGTCTGCGCGCCGACGTCCGGGGCGTCCTGCGCCCAGTCGGACCAGGCGGCGAGCAACCGGCCGTGGGTGCGGGGTTCGTTCCACCGGGCACCGTTCGCGACCGCTTCGAGCACCGGGATCGCCATGCTCGTGTCGTCGGTCCACTCCCCCGGCTCCCACCCGAACGGGCCCCCGCCGCGCATCTCGACGGGGTGCTCGCCGGCCATCGCCGGTCCGAACTCGTACGGCGCTCCCAAGGCGTCTCCGCACGCACTCGCCAGCACGGCGCCGAGCGCCCGGTCCTGCATCGCTGTGTCCATCGTTCCCTCCGCGCTCCACGCTAGTGCCGCGAACCGGGGGCATGTCGGCAGGTGTGTCGTCCAGCCGGTTCGCCTACCCTCGAACCGAGCGGACCCCGGCCCGCTCGGTCATCGGTCCGCCGGAGCACCGGCTGACAGACCACCCCCGCCACCATCCACCCGACGAAGGACCGAACCATGCGCCGTGCCGGCATCGCACTCGCGTCGGTGTTCGGCGTCGGCGTCGTCGCTGCCGTCATCGGGGTCATCGTCTTGATCGTCGTGGCGGTGAACTCGCTGAACGGGATCGCGTCGTCCTCCGCCACCCCGCGGGCACTCACCTGCCCGGCCGCGGCGTCGCAGACCGTGGGCGGCGTCGTGGTGCCCGCCGGGCCGATCGGCGGCTTCTGCCAGGACCGTCTGGTGAACGCCGCGCAGGTCATCCGCGCCGCCCGTGAGCTCGGCATCGGGCCGCACACGCAGGCGGTGGGCGTGATGACCGCGATCGGCGAGTCCGGGCTGGTGAACCTCGACCGTGGTGACGCCGTCGGCCCGGACAGCCGAGGGATCTTCCAGCAGCGCGACAACGGCGCCTGGGGCACGTACGAGCAGCGGATGGACCCGTACACGGCGGCGTCGATGTTCTACGCCAAGCTGATCAAGGTCCCCGGTTGGAAGACCATGACGCCGACGCAGATGGCGCACGCGGTGCAGGTGAACGCGGACCCCGACCACTACGCCAAGTACTGGCCGACGGCGAAGCGCGTGGTCGAGGGCTTGACCGGCGAGAGCGTCCCGGACACCGCACCCCAGGGCTGACCGACACGGCGCTGACCCCGTCCGACTCACGCCGCTGCCGCAGCGACCGGTTCGTCGTCGTCGAGCTCCACCATCGAGGCGCCGTCGTCGTGCACCACGACCTGACCGCGGAGCCGCACCCCGTGTTCGTCGAGGGTGCAGGCCATCGCGTCCACCCACTCCCAGTCGACCGGGAACAGCCCGGTCGCCCCCGGTCGTTCCCACGCGATGACGACCTCGGCCGCACCGACCTGCTGGACGACGTCCTCGACCAGGGCACCGAAGTCCTCGACCTGGTCGTCGGGTTGGTAGGGGAGGTCGGCGACCGGCAGGACGAGCTGCACGGGGATGCCGCGGTCGCTGAGGAACAGCACCCAGCACTGTCGTCGGACAGGGGTCTCGAGGAGGGCGACGACGAGGTCGACCACGTCGTCGTCGGTACGGACTGCGGTTCGCTCGAGTCGCTCGAGCACGTCGGTGTCTGGCATGTCCCCAGCGTCGCCGCCGACCCGGCTCCCCGGGGCGACGGAGTCGGCCTCTGTGGACAACGACCGAGCCGACCGCGGTTGTGCAGGACCGGTCAGATGCCGATCGAGACCGACCCACCGACCAGCAGCCGTGCCACGACGAAGACCAGCACGAGCACCCCGAGCCCGAGGAGCGCCGCCGGCCAGCTCAGCCGTCGCCGCACCAGCCGGAGCACGCACACCACCAGGGTGATGAGGAACACCAGCGCCACGACCACGGGACCGAGCGTCACGACCGTGCTGCCGAGTCCCTCGTCGCAACGGTTGCCGGGCGCGTCGCACGACCCGAACGACAGCGCCATGAACTGGATCCCGCGCCCCGCGACCACCGTCGTGACCGCGCCGAGCAGCAGCAGGACGACGGTCGCGACCACGTCGGCGACGCGACGGCCGCCGCGCAGGCCGGGACGAGCCTCCCGGCCGACCGCCGACGCGGCCGCCGACGCCGACCCGGACCGCGACCCGGGCCCCGCCTCCGACGCCGGACGCGACCGCCCGTCGTCACCCGCGCGTGTCACGACCGCCCGCCGACCGCGGTGCCGGCCAGGACGCTGAGGATGGAACGCATGGTCACCATGGTGCCTCCTCCGGCCCGCACGCGTTCGGCGGTACGGTCGGGACATGGCCCGCGCACGCGACCACGAACCCCCAGCCGCCCCCGCCACGGCCGCGCTGCTGCTCGGCGGGTTCGCGTTCCTGCAGGGCCTGATCCTGCCGGCCGAGGCGGTCGGTCGCCACCTGGCGATCGGCTTCCTGTTCGGCGGCCTCGGCCTGGTGTCGTCGTGGCGAGCGGTCACCATCGGCCGCGGCCGTCGACACCGCGCCGCCCGCCGATGGGCCTGGTTCGCCGCCGTCCTCGGTCTGCTCGGTCTCGGCATGCTCGGCTACCAGGGCCTGGTCATCCTGACCGGCGGGGCGCTGCCACCGCCGTTCTGGTGGCCGTACGCACAGCGCTGACAGTCCGGCAGGCGGTTCGGCGAGCAGACCGGGAGGCCCGCCCCACGTCCGACTCCATGCACCGGCAACGACCGGTACCGTTCCGCCGGAACGGGTGCAGGATGGCCGCATGGCAACGACGCCGAACTCCTCGACCCTGTTCCGACGGAAGCCGATCGACACGATAGACGACGACTCCGGTGGAGAGGGCGGCCTGAAGCGCCACCTCGGCCTCTGGCAGCTCACAGCGATCGGCATCGGCGGCATCATCGGCGCCGGCATCTTCACCCTCGCCGGCACGGTCGCGAACGGCGTCGCCGGGCCCGCGGTCCTCATCTCGTTCCTGGTCGCCGGCGTCGCCAGTGCGGCGGCAGCGCTGTCCTACGCGGAGTTCGCCGGGCTCATCCCGAAGGCCGGCAGCGCCTACACGTACGGCTACGCGGTGCTCGGCGAGATCGTCGGCTGGTTCATCGGCTGGGACCTGCTGCTCGAGTACACCGCGATCGTGGCGGTGGTCGCGATCGGCATCTCCGGCTACGTCGGGTTCCTGGTCGGCCAGTTCGGCATCGACCTGCCCGCCTGGATGCTCGGCGCTCCCGGCACCGGGGACGGCCACGTGGTCGACGTCTTCGCGATCGTCCTGTGCCTGCTCACCGCGTTCGTCCTGACCCGCGGCATCCGGAGTGCCGCTCGCTTCGAGTTCGTCGCCGTGGGCATCAAGGTCGCCCTCGTCGTCCTGATCGTCGTGCTCGGTGTCTTCCACATCGACAGCGCGAACTACTCGCCGTACTTCCCGTTCGGGTTCGGCGGCGTGATGACCGGGGCGGCGACCGTGTTCTTCGCCGTGTTCGGCTACGACGCGATGTCGACGGCGGCCGAGGAGTCGACCGACGCCCGGAAGCACATGCCGAAGGCGATCCTGCTGTCCCTCGGCATCTCGATGGTCCTCTACGTCCTCGCCACCCTGGTCCTCACCGGCATGCAGGACTACAAGGACATCGACCCGGCGTCCGGGTTCTCGTCGGCGTTCGCGTCGGTCGGGCTCGGCGGCGTCGCGAACGTCATCGCGATCGGCGCCATCGTCGGCATCATCACCGTCCTGGTGACGTTCATGCTCGGCGCCTCGCGCGTCTGGTTCTCGATGAGCCGCGACGGCCTGATGCCGAAGTGGTTCGCCAAGACCGACCCGAAGCGGCACGTCCCGACCCGGGTGACCTGGATCCTCGGCATCGCGTCCGCCGTCCTGGCCGGGGTGCTGCCGATCGGGGTCGTCGCCGAACTGACCAACATCGGGATCCTGCTGGCGTTCGTCGTCGTCTGCACCGCCGTCATCGTGCTCCGCTACCGGCAGCCGGACCTCGACCGCCAGTTCCGGCTCCCCTTCATGCCGATCGTGCCGGCGATCGGGGTGCTGGCGTCGCTCTGGCTCGTCTCGTTCCTGCAGTGGGAGACCTGGGTGCGGTTCGCCGTCTGGTTCGCGATCGGCCTCGGCGTGTACTTCGGCTACTCGCGCAAGCACAGCAAGCTCGCGCAGCCCAGCGAGCACTGACCGAGCGCTGCCGACCGGAAGCAGACCGCAGCGCCGCCACAGACCACAGCGACCCGACCACCCAGGGGGCGGCCGGGTCGCTGCGTGTGGTGCGGAGTCAGTCGCGCCGGTGCTTGCCGAGCGAGGCGGTCGGCGCCGCCATCGGGTGGTTCCGGAACCAGCGCAGCAGCTCGCGCGCACGGCTGGCATCGGCGCTGACGTCGCCGGCGGTCAGGAACTCGTTGAACCCCTCGGGTGTCGGAGCCTGCTCGTCGCGGTCGAACGCCATCGTCCAGTCGGGGAACCGACGGGTGTGGATCGACTCCTCCACCAGCAGCCGGACCTCGTCGTGGCGCGGGTCGGCGACGATCCGGCCGTACGTCGCGATGACGGCGTCGGGCGGACCCTCGAGCAGCTGCATGAACCGACCGGACCGGTGGACGAGCATGCCGGTGAGACCGTCGGCGGTGTTCCGCTCGCGCGAGTACGCCAGGACCTCGTCGAGGTCGGCGTCGTCGAACGGCTGGGCGGCCGAGCTCATGTAGACGAGTGACTGCAGCATGATGCTGTCGATGATGTCTCATCGACGCCGGTCCGGGCCAGCCCCCGAACGGGACTGACCCCCTGCGGACGACGAGCGTCGGCGGGGACTGGCACGATGTCCCTGTGCCAGCAGCCCCGATGATCGACGCCGTCGACGTCATCCGCTTCGTCGGGCCGCAGACCTTCGGCCGTGCCCGGGACGTCGTCCGCGCCGGCCTGGTCGAGGAAGCCACCTGGCACGAGGACGGCACGATCACCGCGGCGGTGAGCGGCAGCGCCGCCGATCCGTACGACGTGCAGGTCGAGACGACGATCGCCCGCGGCGAGTTCGTCCGCCCGGTCCGCAGCCGCTGCACCTGCCCCCTCGGCGGCGAGTGCAAACACGTCGCGGCAGCACTCCTCACCATCAACGCGCGTGCCCTCGCCGCGCAGGCTGGCCCGCGCACGCAGGCGCCGACCCCGCCGACCCCGGACTGGAGGCGCGACCTCGCCCGCCTCGCCGGTGACGACGACGAGTCCACCCGCTCCGGCGACGCGCCTGCGATCGGTGGGATGGGCCTCCAGTTCGAACTGCGCGATGCGGTGCCGGCCCGACTCGCCGGACGCGCCCGTGCTGCGGGCCGGACGCTGCCGGTCGCCAGCCGGGCGGTGCGGCTCGGCGTGCGGCCGGTCAGCCGGAGCGCGGCGGGCAACTGGGTGCGCGGGCAGCTGACCTGGGGTGCGCTCCCCTACTCGATGAACCGGCTCGGACTCGAACGGGACCAGCACGCGTGGTTCATGCAGTTCGCCGCCCTGCACCGTGCCGGCGTGCTCGCCGGGCTGCCCGGGGAGAGCGACTGGATCCACCTCGACGACTTCCGCAGTCCACTGCTCTGGCCGTTGCTGCGACAGGCCGGGCCGCTCGGCATCGCGTTCGTCACCGGCAAGCACGAGGGCGGGGTCGACCTCGGCGTCGACGCCCGCGTCCTGCTCGACGCCGCGCGCACCGCCGACGGACTGGTGATCGGTGCCAGTGCGGTGATCGACGGGCGGCCGCTCGCCGAGGGCACGGCGCGGGTGGTCGGCGACCACGGCGTGTACGCGTTCCGCGAGTCGCCCGAGTTCCACGTCACGCTCGCCCCGACGCCCGCCCCGGTGCCGGAAGACCAGCGGAAGATGCTCCTCGAGGCGACGCGGATCACCGTGCCCGCGGACGAGGTCGACGAGTTCCTGGCGGACTGGTCGCCGAAGCTCCGGGGATCGCTCGGGCTCGTCAGCTCCGACGGGTCACTCGCGCTGCCGGAACGGACGCCGCCGGAACTCGTGCTCACCGTCACCTTCGAACCGGCTCGGGCCCCGCGGACCGACGACCGGGCGCACCTGCAGTGGCGTTGGAGCGTCGACGGCCGGAAGGACCCGGTGTCCCTGCACGGACCGTTGCCGGAGCTCGGCAGCGTGCTCGCGGCGGACGACGAGACGGAGGCCTCCGAGCCTCCCGGCCCGGGTGGCGGACTGCAGTGGTTCCAGGACGGGACCATCGACGGGGCCGACGTCGCCGTCCTGGCGAACGAGCTGCTGCCGGCACTCCCCGCGCTCGGTGTCCGCGTCGTCGTGCAGGGCGAGCGCGTCGACTACGAGCGCCTGACCGGGCGGCCGCACATCCGTGTCACGACCATGCCGTCGGACAAGCACGACTGGTTCGACCTCGGCATCATCGTCAGCGTGAACGGCAAGGAGATCCCGTTCACGCCGCTGCTCCGGGCGCTCGCGAAGCGCGACCGGCGGATGAAGCTCGTCGACAACTCCTACCTGTCGCTCGCCGACCCCGCGTTCGACCGGCTGAAAGAGGTCATCGAGGAAGCCCGCGAGCTCGACGAGTGGGAGCCGGACCAGCCCCTCACCGTGACGCCGTACCGGGCCGCGCTCTGGTCGGAGTTCGACCAGCTGGCCGACGAGACCGACCACGACGAGCGGTGGCAGGAGATCGCCTCCCGCCTGCTCGACGCCACCGCGCCGGCCGATGCGGTCGTGCCCGAGACCGTGCACGCCGACCTGCGGCCGTACCAGCGCGACGGCTACGCGTGGCTGACGTTCCTGGTCGAGCACGGCGTCGGCGGTGTCCTCGCCGACGACATGGGGCTCGGCAAGACCCTGCAGGCGCTCGCGATGATCGCCGACCGACGGGCCGCCGACCCGGAGGCGCCACCCTTCCTCGTCGTCGCGCCCACCTCCGTCGTCGGCAACTGGGCGGACGAAGCCGCGAAGTTCGTGCCGTCGCTGCGGGTCACCACGATCGCCGGCACCTCGCTGAAGGACCCCGCCCGGGTCGCCCGGACCGTCGCCGCCTCGGACGTCGTCGTCACCTCGTACGCCCTGCTCCGGCTCGACGCAGCGGCCTACCTCGACCTCAGCTGGTCGGCGCTGCTGCTCGACGAAGCGCAGTTCGTGAAGAACCCGCAGTCTCAGACGCACCGCGTGGCCGCCGAACTCCGTGCGCCCGTGAAGATCGCCATCACCGGGACGCCGCTCGAGAACGGGCTCGCCGACCTCTGGGCGCTGTTCGCGGTCGTGGCGCCCGGGCTGCTGTCGTCCTGGACCCGGTTCGGTGACGACTACGTGAAGCCGCTGGCCTCGCCCGAGCTCAGCGGAGCCGCGCGCAAGGAGCTGACCGACCGACTCCGACGACGCATCCGGCCGCTCATGCTCAGACGGACGAAGGAAAGCGTCGCCGCGGACCTGCCCGAGAAGGTCGAACAGGTCGTCCGGGTCACCCTCGACCCCGCGCACCGCGACCTCTACGAGAAGACCCTGAACCGGGAGCGGATGAAGGTCCTGGACCTCGTCGACGACCTGGACCGCAACCGGATGATCGTCTTCCGCTCGCTCACCCTGCTCCGGATGCTCGCACTCTCCCCCGCACTCGTGTCGGACGACCACGGCGATGTCCCCAGCGCCAAGCTCGACCTGCTCCTCGACGAACTCGAGACCCTGGCGGCCGAAGGGCGTCGGGCGCTGGTGTTCAGCCAGTTCACCTCGTTCCTCAAGATGGTCTCCGCCGCCCTGGACGCGCGCGGGGTCGCCTACGAGTACCTCGACGGCTCCACCCGGCGTCGCGGGGCCGTCATCGACCGCTTCCGGAACGGCAGCGCGCCGGCGTTCCTCATCTCGTTGAAGGCCGGCGGGTTCGGGCTGACCCTGACGGAGGCGGACACCGTGTTCGTCCTCGACCCGTGGTGGAACCCCGCCGCCGAGAACCAGGCCGTCGACCGGACGCACCGGATCGGGCAGACCCGGTCCGTCACCGTCGAGCGGCTCATCGCGGAGGACACCATCGAGGAGAAGGTGCTCGCGCTGGCGCAGCGGAAGGCGCAGCTGTTCGCGACGATGATCGACGACGACGCGCTGTTCGCCGAGGGGTTGAGCGCGGAGGACATCCGGTCGCTGCTGGCCTGACGCCGTTCCCGGCAGGTGAGACGCCCACGTCAGCGCGAGACGCCGCCGGGCCCTCGAGACGCCGCGGACTTCGGCGGCGTCTCGAGGGTTCGGCGGCGTCTCAGCTGCTCGGGGCGGGTCAGGCCGCCAAGCCGTCGATCCGGGCGATCTCGTCGGGGCTCAGCTCAAGGGTCGCGCCGGCGGCGTTCGACCGGATGCGGTCCGGGTTCGACGACTTCGGGATCACCACGAACTGGTGCGCGACGTGCCAGGCGACGATGACCTGGGCGGCATCTGCGTCGTGGGCCTCGGCGATCTCCACGAGCGTCGGTTCCTGCAGGTTGCTCGCCTTGAAGGGGCTGTAGCCCTCGAGGACCACACCCCGGTCGCGCAGTCCGTCGGCGATGGTGCGGTCGAACTCGACCGGGCTCCAGCGGATCTGGTTGACGGCCGGTGTCGCGCCCGTCGCCTGGATCAGCTCGTCGATCTGGTCGAGCGAGTAGTTGCTGACCCCGATCGCCTTCGTCAGGCCGGCCTGCTGCGCGTCGACGAGCTGCTGCCAGACCTCGGGGCTGGCCCCACCGCTCGGCGGCCAGTGGATGAGCCACAGGTCGAGGTGGTCGAGGCCGAGCTGGTCGAGGCTCTCCTCGAGGGTCTCGCGGACGCGGTCGACGTTGTCCGGCGGCAGCTTCGTCGTGACGAACAGGTCCTCGCGGGCCAGGCCGGAGTCGGCGATGGCCTTGCCGACTCCGCGCTGGTTGCGGTAGCCGGTGGCGGTGTCGATGTGGCGGTAGCCGGCCTCGAGGGCGGCGGCGACCGCGGCGGGAGCGTCGGACTCCTCGATCTGCCAGGTGCCGAAGCCGAGGAGCGGCATCGAGCCTCCGGTGACGGGCACGGACGGTTGCGCGTAGTCGGTCATGGACCCTGCCTACGCGGACTGCGGCGCGTGCGTCCCAGGGTGTCGGCGGCCTCCGGCAGGATCGACGGGTCCCCCGAGCACCACCAGGAGCACCACCAGGAGCACCATCGAACATGACGTCCCGCCGACGCCGCACCCGCGCCACCGTCCAGTCCTCGATCGTCACGCTCGTCCTCGCGCTGGGGGTGTGGGCCGTGTTCTCGTCGGGGGTGCTCTCCACCGGAGCAGACGCGACGACGAGCGCCGCAAGCACCCCAGGCGCCGCCAGCAGCGGCACCGCCGCCCGTCCCACCGTGACCACGTCGACTCCGACGCCCGCGACGCCGGGGCCGAGCCGTGCCTCCAGTCAGTCCGCCGCCGCTGCCCGCGCGACGCTCGCCGGCCTGCCGGTGAAGGGGAAAGCGCCCGCGACCGGCTACGACCGGGAGGCCGACTTCGGCACACCTTGGCTCGACGTCGACCACAACGGCTGCGACACCCGGAACGACGTGCTGGCCCGCGATCTGACCGAGATCGTCCGGCAGGGGCCCTGCAAGGTGCTGTCGGGCGACCTCGTTTCCCCGTACACCGGCGGCGAGATCACGTTCGTGCGTGGGAACACGACCTCGACCCTCGTGCAGATCGACCACGTCGTCGCGCTCGAGAACGCCTGGCGAACCGGGGCGCAGCAGCTGTCCCAGGCCGAGCGGCAGGCCCTGGCGAACGACCCGGAGAACCTGTTCGCGGTCGACGGACACTCGAACTCGCAGAAGCGCTCGGGCGACGCGGCCACCTGGCTCCCCGCGGCGACGGGGTTCCGGTGCGAGTACGTCGAGCACCAGGTGGAGGTGAAGGCGGAGTACCGGCTGTGGGTCGTGCCGGCCGAGCGGGATGCGATGGAGCGGGTCCTCAGCACCTGCTGAGCGGGTCGGGCTCACCAGGTCGGGCGCACCAGGTCGGGCGGCCCGCCTCAGTGCCCGAACGCTCCGACCGCGGTGAACGTGATGAGCACGACCAGGAACATCGCGGCGACCGTCGCCAGCACAGCGACCCACCCGAGCGGCCGCGTCCGACGCAGCCACGCCGCGAGGACCCCGCCACCGATGAGCACGAGGGCGAGCACGATGCCGTCGACCACGGCCGTCTCGACGCCGATCGACGGCCGGCACTCGCGCGTCGAACTCTCCCAGTCGCAGCCGTACTGCGACACCGTCGCGACGAGCCAGCCGAAGACGACGAGCGCGCCGCCGACCATCGCCAGCAGGACGAAGCCGGTGATCGTCACGACCAGGTCGATCGTCGACGCAGTCGACCGCGACCGCGGCGGTCCCGACTGCGACCCCGGCTGCGGTTCCGACGCCCCGCGCTGCTCGGTCACTTCGTCCGACATGGTCCCCCGCTTCCCCGGCCCCCTCGGCCACGGCAAGCCTAGACGGCGGCGGCTGATGAGCCCGCACTCCGCTCGCGGTCAGGCAACACCTGTAGCGTAACTCTCGTCCGGCGGACGCCCGTCGGATCGGACTCGCCGCTCAGCGCCGCGCCGTGACACGCGCCGGCGTGACACGCACCGCCGTGACACGCACGCTCCCCGGACCCCGAGCCCTTCATCGTCGAAGACCGCAGGAGGCCTCCACCACATGACCGACACCACCAGCACCGCCACCCGCTTCGCCGACCGCGTCGTCCTCATCACCGGCGGCGGCTCCGGCCTCGGCCGCGCGACCGCCGTCCGCCTGGCCACCGAGGGCGCGAAGCTCGCCCTCGTCGACGTCTCCGAGCAGGGTCTCGAGGCGACGAAGACCGCCGTGCTCCAGGCCGCTCCCGACGCCGAGGTACTCACCACCATCGCCGACGTGTCCGACGAGGCCCAGGTCGAGGCGTACGTCGCCGCCACGGTCGAGCGCTTCGGCCGCATCGACGGCTTCTTCAACAACGCCGGCATCGAGGGCAAGCAGAACCTCACCGAGTCGTTCACCGCCGCCGAGTTCGACAAGGTCGTCTCGATCAACCTCCGCGGTGTGTTCCTGGGCCTCGAGAAGGTCCTCGCCGTGATGCGCGAGCAGGGCTCCGGCATGGTCGTCAACACCGCCAGCGTCGGCGGCATCCGCGGCGTCGGCAACCAGTCCGGCTACGCGGCCGCCAAGCACGGCGTCGTCGGCCTGACCCGCAACTCGGCCGTCGAGTACGGCGAGTTCGGCATCCGCATCAACGCGATCGCCCCGGGCGCCATCTGGACGCCGATGGTCGAGAACTCGATGAAGCAGATCGACGCGGAGAACCCGCGGAAGGCCGCCGAGGAGTTCATCCAGGTCAACCCGACCAAGCGCTACGGCGAGGCACCCGAGATCGCCGCGGTCGTCGCCTTCCTGCTCTCCGACGACGCGTCATACATCAACGCCGCGGTCGTGCCGATCGACGGCGGGCAGTCCGCCAAGTACTGACCCTCACGGTCCGTGCCACCGGGGCGCGCCTTCCAGACGGGAGGCGCGCCCCACCCGTTCCGCCCCGCCCACGTGACAGCATGGCCGGTGTCACGAGCGGGGGAACGCGATGCAGATGAACCGCGGAACAGGGGTCGGTCAGCTCACACTGCCGGAGGCGCTGGCGCTCCTCCTCATCTCGCCCGAGGGTCGGATAACGACCACCGGCACGGTGTTCGACCTCGGCCTGGCCGGAGCCACACTCGGCGACCTGGCGCTCCGGGGCCGCGTCACCCTCGACCTCGGCCGCGTCGCCGTCGCGACGGCCCCGCCGATCGGCGAACCGACCCTCGACGGCTTCACGACGTTCCTCGCGGCGGCGCCGTCACCGCAGCTCCCCGCCACGTGGATCAGGCGGCTGTCCGACCGGGCACTCCGCGAGTCCGTGCTCGGCGGGCTCGTCGTCCGGGGCATCCTCGGTCGCGAGCCGGGCCGGGCGCTGGCGTTCTTCCCGTCCGTCCTCTGGCCCGAACGGGATCCCCGGCCCGGACAGGCGCTGCGGGCCGAGGTCGACGCCGTCCTGCGCGGGCAGGCTCCGCCGTCACCGTTCATCACCGCGCTGATCGGGCTGCTGCGGTCCACGCGCACCCTCCGACGGCAGTTCGGGACGCACGACCGGACGCGGGTGCGCTCGATCACCGGTGACGACTGGGTCGCCGCGGCCGTGCGGGTCGTCGTCAAGCAGACGCAGTCCCGAGGCGACGGCTTCACCGGCGGCGGGTTCGTCGCCAGTGGCTCGGACGGCGGCGACTGGTCCTCCAGCGGCAGCCACGGCGGCGGTCACCACGGCGGGGACAGCGGCGGCGGGGACAGCGGTGGTGGCGACGGCGGAGGCGGCGGTGGGGACTGACCGCTCCGGACGGGAGGCGCGCCCCGCCCCCGCGGTCCGTCCTGCGTGGCAGCATGGCCGGTGACACGACCGTGGAGGGGAACGCGATGAGCGCCAACGGAACGACCGGGTCCGGCTTCGGCCCCGGAGCCGAGAACACCGGACCCGATGCCGCCGGCGACCTGCGCCGCCGCATGGGCGCATCCGCCGAGGGGTTCCTCGGCAGCGCGGCCTGGGTGCCGTGGAAGGCCGCCGGCACCAGCGGTGAGCCCGAGGACGGCAGCGTCGCTCACGTCGTCCTGCGCGACCGCCCGTTCGTGCCGGTCTTCACCGATCCTGCCCAGCTGGCCACGAGCCTCCCGGGGTTGGAAGCGCGTGCGATGCCGATGGCCGAACTCGTGACCGCGCTGCCCGAGGAGTTCGGGATCGTCGTCGACCCGACCAGCGCCGAAGCGGCGAACTTCCTGCAGGCCGACGTCGTCGCCGGACTGCGGGCCGGGATCAGCGGCCTGCCGCCCGAGGCCGACGAGGACTGACCATGTCCGCCCAGCTGACGCTGCCGCAGGCGTACGCGCTGCTGCTCCTGCGGCCGGACGGCAAGCTCGCCGTCTCCTCGCAGACCTTCGACCCCGGTGTCGCCGGTGCCGTGCTCGGTGACCTGGCGCTGCGCGGGGTGCTGCAGTTCGACGGGCGCAAGGTGATCCCGGCGAAGTCCGCTCCCGTCGGTGACCCGGTGATCGACGGCATGAAGGAACAGATCGACCTCGCGCCCGCGCCGCGACGGCCGTCGTCCTGGGTGTCCCGGAACGCGAACGGTGCGTTGCGGGAGGGCGTGCTCGCCGGACTCGTCGGCCGCGGACTCGTGACGCGGCAGGAGCACCGGGTCCTCGGGATCTTCCCTTCGGCCCGCTGGCCGGAGCACGACGGCGGCCCGGCGAAGCTGCTGCGCGGTGAGATCGGCGACGTCCTGCACCTCGACGCCGCACCGTCGCCGTTCCAGGTCGCGCTCATCGGGCTGCTCAACGCCACCGGGACGCTGCGTGGGCAGTTCGGCAAGGTCGACCGGCAGCACATCAAGGCGTTGACGGACGGGGACTGGGTCGCGGGCGCGGTGAAGTCCGTGGTGCAGAGTCGGCAGACGGCGGCGACGGCCGGGGGCGGTGCGGCGGGGGGCTGAGCGGCCGTCTTGAGCTGAGGGCTCCGGCGCCCTACCGCGTCACTCCCGCGGCGCCACCAACTCGATGAACCGCGACAACAACGCCAACCCCGCGATCGACGGCGGCAGCGCCGTCGTCAACGCCGGCGAGTGCACGAGGTACGCCGCCCACTTCGCCCGCGACAGCGCCACGTTCAACCGGTTCGGCATGAGCAGGAAGTCGAGCCCGCGTGGGATGTCCGCCGCGGAGGACGCGGCCAGCGAGGTGATCGAGACCACCGCCTCCCGGCCCTGGAACAGGTCGACGGTCCCGACCTGCGTGCCGGTGTACCCGGCCCGGTCGAGGGCGTCGCGGATCACCGCACCCTGCGCGTTGTAGGGCGCGACGACGATGACGTCCTCGTCGGTCAGTTGGCGGGTGCCGCGGTCGTCGGTCCAGGTGCGCCCGACGACGTCGGCGACGAGGGCGACGACCTGTGCCGCTTCCTCCGGCGACGAGGTCGTGTTCCCCGCGTGCACGACGGGCACCGGGTGCACGCCGGGGTCGATCCCGTCGAGGCGCCGCCCGGACACCATCGACGCGAGCTGCCCGTCGTACGACAAACCGGAGACAGCCGCGGTCAGGGCCGGCTCCATCCGCCGGGTCTGGGCGAGGAAGTACCCGAACTCCGGCGGCAGCACGTGCTCCCCGTCGGCCAGCCAGCCGAGCGCGGACTCGTCGACCGGCTCCGGGTGCGAGCCCTGCGACACCTGCGGCAACTGCTGCGGGTCGCCGAGGAGCAGCAGGCGCGAGGCCGCGATGGCGGAGGCGATCGTCGGCGCGAGGGAGAACTGCCCCGCCTCGTCGACGACGAGCAGGTCCAGGGAGTGCCGAGCGATGGTCGACTCGTTCGCGAACGTCCACGCCGTCCCGCCGACCACTCCCCCGGTGCCGGTGTCGGCGCAGGACTGCAGGAACGCCGCGATCGCCGCGCCGTTCTTCACCGGCGTCCACTCGGCAGCCTCGACGTCCTCGGGGTCGGCGCCGCTCTTCGGCTGCTTCACCACCCGGTCCGCGGGGACCCCGGCGGCGATCACCGCGTCGAGGAAGTTCTCGCTGGTCGCGTGCGACTGTCCGACGACGCCGACCCGCCACCCGTGCTCACGCACGACCTTCGCGACGACGTTCGACCCGACGTACGTCTTGCCGGTGCCGGGAGGGCCCTGGATCGCCAGGTACGACCGGTCCAGTCCGAGCAGGGTCGCCACCACGGCGCCCACCGTGTCGTCCTCCACGACCGGTACGAGAGGCCCGCGAGGCGGCACCCGCCGCAGCAGGTCGAGCGCCGGGTCGGGCAGCATCTCCGGCAGCGCGTCGAGCACCTCGGCACCCCACTCAGCGATGGCCTCGGGCTGCGGTTTCGCCCGCGGGGGCGACGACGGCGCCAGCGCGACCGGGAAGCCGGAGTGGGGCTCCCCGCCGCCGACGGGCAGGCGTTCGAGGACGAGCACCTCGGTGGCGTCGCCGTTGTCCCACACCTCCAGGATCGAGGCGCGGTCGGTGGCGCCCTTCGAGCCGGGGCCCGGGGCGGTGATCGACGCCGGGAGTGGGTCGTCGTACACGAGGTGAGGCGAGCCTCCAGACCGGAGTCTGGAGCCGGGCGCGAGTGTCCCCGACAACCGGATCTCCCGCGACTGCGAGCGGGCGCGCGGCAGCGTCGCCCAGTCCCGCTCGACGGAGGCCCGTTCGACGACGAGCACGTCACGGGTGTCGGCCCACTCGTCGACCGGGTTCCGCAGCCGGTCGAAGTGGTCCTGCCAGAACGTCTTCGCCTCGCGGCGGTGGTAGTCGATGGCAGCTGCGGCGAGCGCCAACGCGGTCTGGTCGGGGGTGCGGTCGAGGGCGTCGACGTCCGCCGTCTCGGCGGCGAGCGCGACGTACACCGGGTTCGGCTCGCGCTCGACCGGCAGGGGCGGCAGGCCCTCCAGCTCGACCGTCGTGGTGGCGTCCGGGGCGTGTTCGGCGCGGAGGCCCAGCAGCCAGTCGCGCAGGCGCAGCGTCGACCGGCAGTCGTAGGCGTTGTAGTCGGCGACCTGGTCGAGCTGCCGCTGCCCCGCGACGGCGTCCCCGGTCCGGAGTTCGGTGATGGCGTCGACGTAGGCGGTGATGCTGTCGGCCGCGTTGGTGACGTCGCTCAGCCGCAGGTCGTCGCCCATGTACAGCGGCTCGAGCTTCTTGATCGAGTAGCTGCGGCTGCCGACGACCAGGGCCTTCCGAACGATCGGGTACAGGTCGACGAGGACGCCGGCGCGCAGCAGGTCGTCGACCGCGTCCTCCCCCACCCCGTGCCGGGCTGCGAGGGACAGCAGGTGCGTCCGCTCGTACGCGGCGTAGTGGTAGATGTGCATGTCCGGGTACTGCTCGCGGCGCTCGGCGATGTACGCCAGGAAGTCCACGAGCGCCTGTCGCTCGTCGCGGATCGTGTGCGCCCAGAACGCCCGGAACTCGGCCTGGTCGTCGACGAGCCCGAACAGGTAGTCGAGGCCCCAGTGCACGCCGTCCTCGGTGTGCAGCGGGTCGCCCTCGAAGTCGAAGAAGACGTCGCCGGGGTCGGGTGCGGGGATCGCGTCGAGGGCCCGTGGGTCGAGGACCTCGAAGGCCGGTCCTGCTTCATCGACTTGTCCGGCCGCGCGCTCCGTCTCGATCTGGAGGCTCGCCTGACGCACCAGACGATCCAGTGTCGTCTTCGACATGGTCGCCACCGGTGCGGTCCGGACCGCCAGGTCGTCGATCGAGCGCACACCTTGCCGGATCAGCTTCGTCCGCTGGTCGAGGCGCATGCCGGCGACGAGGACCAGGTCGCGGTGTCGTTGCACCTCCTGCTGGCAGGCGGCGCACCGGCCGCAACTGGAGTACCGGGGGTCGCCCCACTGCATCGGCTCGTCCGCGACCAGCCGCTCGGCGATCACCCGGATCAGCTCGGCGCGCTGCGTGCGGTGCACCGGCATGATGTCGGCCAGCTCGTGCGTGGTCGTCGTGCGGTCGCCGAGGACCAGGTGCACCTGCTGCCCGGTCGGGATGCCGTGCGCGCGCATCTGCTCGGCGTAGGCGGCGAGCTGCAGCAGGGCGCTGATCTTGGCGTGCCGGGCGAGCTTGGTGTCGTAGACCTCGTACTCGCCGCGGTCGTTGCGGATGATGAAGTCGGCGAAGCCGATGAAGCCTGTGCCGTCTGCGGATGCGGGGACGTGGAACGTCGGTTGGTACAGGACGTCGGCGCCGTCCCGCATGGCCTGGAGCGCTGCCGCTGCCGCCTGCCGGTACTGCGGCGGGGCCGGGCGGTCGAACTCCACGACGTCGTGGGTCTGCTTGAGGATCTCGAGGTAGTCGAGCTCGTGCTGGTCCCCCAGGCGGGCCGTCCGGTCGAGCATGTCGTCGTGCTCGTCGGGCAGGGGTTCGCCGCGGCCGAGCTTGGCGTCGAGGCGGCGGAGGAACGCCCACTCGCAGGTCGCCCACGTGGTGAGGTCGCTCGGGCTGAGCAGGGCTCGGCTGTCCTCGGTGATCTGCACTGCGCTCCCTGTTGTCGTGGTCTGACCAGGGTAGGGGCGGGCACCGACGCCACTTGAGCGGACTGCTGATATGTGAGACATTGCATCGCAGTCGCGCGAGGGAGGATGTCCGTGAGGATCGTCAAGGCAGCATGGCTTGCCGTCAGTTCTCTGATCGGATCCGCGGTCGCACTCGCGACGATCGCGATGATCGCGACCGGGGCCGCTGCCGTCGCTGGGCAGCAAGTCCAGGTGCCAGGCCTCGTCATGGCTGTGCCGGGGGCCGAAGGGGAATCCGTGAGTGCCACGATCGACCGGACCGGAGTGCCGCTGTGGCTGGTTGTCATCGCGCTGTCGTTCGCGGTGGCCGAGTACCAGCGAGCGAGCAGGAAGAAGCGACGCAGCCGGCGCGCGTCCAGCGGCGATCCTCGCTAGCAGCAGGCCCGTCCCCTACGGTTGCCGCATGGAACCCGGGGACTCCAGCACCGAACTGCTGCGCAAGAACGCCAACCTGCTCATCGACCACGGCGCGAAGGACCGGTCGGTCGCGGCGGAGCTGGGCCTCCTCGTCCCGGGGCGGAAGGGCACGGAGGGCATCGGCGGCAAGCTCGTCCTCACCTCGACCGTGCTGTTCTTCGAGGGGCACGCGGTGAACCGTGTCCGTCCGCAGTTCGGCTTCCCACTCGGGGAGATCAGTTCGCTCAGCGACGTCTCGCGGGGCCTGTCACGCCAGCTCCGAGTCGAATTGCGGAGCGGTCTGCACGGGCGCTTCGTCGTCTGGGGTGTCCCGGGGCTCATCGCGGCGATCGAAGACGCCCGCGCCGCGCTCTGAGCCGAAGTCGGAGCCGCGGCCGCGGTTCCTCAGACTTCCAGCCGCACGAACCTCGGTCCGTCGTACCCGTCACGCGACACGTGCGCGGTGAAGTCCGCGAGGCCTCGTACCCAGTGCCCGTGCTCGCCGTACAGCGCCTGGTACACGACGACCGGCTCTTCGGTCTCGACGTCCTGCGCCAGGAGCACCACCTGGTACTCCCCGCCCTTGAAGTGCCGGTACCGCCCTGGGGTCACGTCGTCGCTCATCCTCCCGATGGTACGGAGGCGGCGGCCGACCGAGCGCCGCGGTTCCCGGTACGGTTTCGGTCGAAGGGGGAACGATGAGCGACAGCATCAACCAGTGGGGCGGAAGCGCGACCAAGGCGGAGGTGGCGCCGATGATCGTCGTGCGCCGGCCGCTGTTCCCCGGGGTGATCTTCTTGGCCCTCGGGGTGTTCGGCTTGGTGATCGGGATTCCGGGGATCGTCTTCCAGCTCACGGCCGGCTCCGATGACAGTCCTGCGTTCGGGATCCTCTTCGGCCTCGGAGCCGTCTTCCTGCTGTTCGGCCTGGCCCTCGCCGCGGGCCGCATCAACGTGTACGACCGGCACTACGACGTGAAGTCGGGGTTCGGCAAGTTCCGTCGGCGCGAGGTCGCCGACATCCACACCCTTCGCTTCGGCAAGCAGTCGAACGGAGGTGGGCCGACCTTCATCAGCCTCACCGCTTGGAACGAGCAGCGGAAGAAGCAGTTCATGGTCTTCACGAACTACCGCGGCTACCGCGAGTTCACGGCGTGGCTCGACAAGCGTCGCCCCGAGCAGTGGGCGGAGTGCGAGCGGCTCGGTCTGCCGGACTGATCTCTGGTCAGTCGCTGACGTCGCCCGAAGAGGTCACTGGTGCGACGCCAGGTGGTCCAGCAAACTGATGTGCGGGCGCGACGGCAGGGGGACCGCCGCGAAGTCGACGGTGGATCCTCTGTTGCGGAGGCGACTGTATGAGCATGGCGGGGGCATCAGCGGGCAAACGTGCTCGTCATCTCAGTCGCGCAGCCGAGGCTGATCCGGTCAACGCAGCCGCCTTGCTCGCCGCTTCCGGCCGGTTCTCGGTTGCGGAGCAGACCGAAGCACAGACGATGCGACTGGTCTCCGAGCTGGCGACCGACGGGTTCCAACTCCTTCCTGACCGGCGATGGCCCGGATCGAGAACAGCGCAGGTGGACCTCGTCGTCGTCGGACGGTCCGGAGTCTTCATCGTCGACACGAAGGCGTGGCGGGACTTCTCGGTGCAGGGCGGTCGGCCGCACCGTGGTCAGGACGACGTCACGGACGAGTTCGACTCCCTCTCCACGTTGCTTTCGGACACGCAGGAGGCCTTCGCCGAGGTCGGTCTGCCACCGAGCGAGGTGCACTGCATCGCCGCGATGTCGCTGCAGCCCCGGATCGCGACTGAGGTCGGGACCGTCGAGGTCGTGGGGACGGAGAAGCTCGTCGAGCGACTGCGACGTCCCGGTGCCCGGTTGAACGTCGCCGACGTGGAGCAGCTCGCCGCGGTCGCCCGCGACTACTTCGCGGTCATCGTGGACCCAGAGGACGGACCATCCGCGCTGCAGATCGACGTCGATGAGGACGAGGACGAGGTCGTCTTCGACTTGGAAGAGTTCCACCGCGGGCTCCTCCACCTGGACGAAGCGCCGATCGAGACCTGGATGTCCTTCCTCGACCCGGCGCAGGCGAAGATCGCGCGACGGAGTTTCAACGGGCCCGCCCGTATCCGCGGTGCTGCGGGTACCGGCAAGACCGTCGTCGGACTGCACCGGACAGCCCACCTCGCTCGAGCCGCCACCGACAAGGTGCTCGTGACGACGTACGTGAAGAGTTTTCCGGCAGTGCTGAAGTCCCTGCTCGAGCGTCTGGAACCCGCGCACGCCGCGAAGGTCGAATTCGCAGGCGTTCATGCTTTCGCCCGCTCACTCCTCATGGAACGCCGCATCCCGTTCGAGATCGACACGGATGCCGCGAACACCGCCTGGTGGCGCGCTTGGAACGCCCTCGACCCGAAGGACCCGCTCAGGTCACCGCGGTTCGGCTCTGGGTACTGGCGGGACGAAGTCACGCACGTGATCAAGGGTCGAGGGTTGACCGAGTTCGAGCGGTACGCAGCCGTGTCCCGCGTCGGACGGAAGTACGCCCTCCCGGTCGAGCTCCGCGAGCGGGCTTGGGCCTTGACCGAGACCTACAACCGCAATCTCAAGTCCGCTGGCGTCGTCGACTGGGCTGACCTGGCCCGGATGGCTCGCGACGAACTTCGGGAGCGTCCGCTCCATCGGTACGAGGCAGTCGTGATCGACGAAGCGCAGGACCTCGACTGCGTGACGGTCGGGATGTTGCACGCCCTCGTCGGCGACCGCCCGGACGGCTTGACGCTGATCGGCGACGGTCAGCAGTCCATCTACCCTGGCGGCTACACGCTCGGAGAGATCGGCATCAGCCTCGCCGGCCGTGGTGTCATCCTCGACGTCAACCACCGCAACACCCGTCAGATCGCCGACTTCGCGCGCCGTCTCGTCGAAGACGACATCGTCACTGACATCGAGGGCACGGACGCTGCTGGTGACACGGTCGCCGCGATCACCCGGACCGGACCGGAGCCGGTTCTCCGACGCTTCGCAGAGTGGAAGGATCTCGACCGAGCCCTGGTGGCTGCTGTTCGGTCGGCTGTCCGCGGTGGAACGAGAACGGGCGACATCGGCATCTTGGCCCGGACCAATGCGGCAGCCAACCGCGTGATCGGCATCCTGCGCGAGGAGCGCCTGCCGGCTGTGTCGATCGAGCGGTACACGGGTCAGACGACGAGCAACATCAAGGTCGGCACGATCAAGCGTGCCAAGGGCCTCGAGTTCAAACACGTCTTCTTGGCGGACGTCCCAGCGCGCCTCCTCGACCAGGAGCCAGCGGCCGAGAACGAGAGCGCCCTCGAACGACGCCGCCTCGATCTCCGCGAGCTCTACGTCGGGATGACCAGAGCGCGCGACCAGCTGTGGGTCGGTGTCTCGAACTGATCTCCGTCGGATCCGATCCAACAGATCTTCGCCTTCGTCACGGGACTCAACACCCTTGGTCCGGCGGGCCGGGCGACGTAGTGTCCACACCATGACCGTCGCCCTCTCGCTCGCGATCGTCGCCGGCGTCCTCACCGTCGCGACGGTCCTCGGTCTGCTGCTCCGCAGCCGCACCGGCCGAGCACGAGTGGTCACGTCCAAGGTCAGCGACGCGACGACGGTGGCCGACCTCGCCGACCGGGAGGCGTTCGGCACCGCCGCCACGCTCCTCCAGTTCTCGACGCCCACATGCGCACGCTGCCCCGCCACGGCGCGGCAACTCGACGCGGTCGCCGCCTCGAAGTCGTCGACAACGACGCACGGCTCTGCCCGCGTCCGCCGGCTCGAGATCAACCTCGCCGAACGCCCGGAGCTCGCTCGGCGCTTCGACGTGATGCAGACCCCGACCGTGCTCCTCGTGGACGGAACGCAGACCGTCCGTGCCCGCTTCGGTGGACCGCCCCGCCAGCCCGAACTCGTCGCCGCGCTCGACGCCGTCCTGACCGAGGAGCACCCATGACCAGCAGCCCCGCACCCTCCCGAGGGATCGACTCCCGTTCGCCCCGCTTCGGCGCCGCGATCACGACGGTCCTGCTCGCGCTCGACATCGTCCTCACCCTCAACGACGGCACGCGGACGATCGGCTTCGTCCTGCTCGCCGTCATCGCCGCGCTCTTCGCCTGGGGAGGCCTGGCCGGCATCGTCCGCCACCCGTACGGCGCGCTGTTCCGCCGCCTGGTTCGCCCAGCGCGTCGGCCTCGTCGTGACCGGTGTCGCCCTCGTCCTGGCGATGATCGGCGTCCCGTACGCCGCACCGGTCGGCGCTGCCGTCGCCCTGGTCGCCGCGTTCCTCAACGCGGCGTTCGACGTCTGCATCGGGTGCCTGATGTACGTCTGGCTCGTGCGCGTCGGCGTCTTCCGCGGTCGTAGCAGCGTCGCGTGACGCGAGCTGGGTTCGTGCGGGACCTTCCTTCGCGGGCGCTCGTCAGTCGATAGAAGATCGGTACTCTCGCGGCATGTTCCTCGACGCACCGCGCGGCTTCCGTGATCCTGCAGTGCTCGCCACTCGGAACGACATGCTCGCAACGGCAGAGCACACCCTCCCGCTCGAGGCCTGGGCGCGCTCGGTCGAGGAGAAGCGTCGCTCTCAGACGCCGGACATCGTCCTGCCGCACTTCGACCCGGCGGAATCCGGCACCGAGGCGCGAGCGATGCTGCTCCTCGAAGCGCCGGGGCCGAAGACCGTACCCCGATGGGGCGGGTCCGGGTTCATCTCGGTCGACAACGACGACCTGACAGCCCAGAACGTCTGGGCGACTCGCAACGCTGTGGGTCTCCACGAGCACGTGCTCGCATGGAACATCGTGCCGTGGGTGCTCGGTCGGGCGTCGGTGAAGCCGACCGGTCAGGAGATCGAGCAAGGGGCGATCGAATTACGGGGGCTGCTGGATCTGCTGCCCGAGCTCCGCGTCATCGTCCTCGCCGGACGGAAGGCCCAGGACGGTTGGGACACCCACCTCGATCTCGAGCTCGGCGGACGGTATCGGGTACTCCGCACCGTGCATCCCGCCGGGCAGTCGTTCGCGCAGGTCGGTGCTCGGGAACGGTTCACCGGGACGCTGACGAAGGTCGTCGAACTCGTGCGTTGAGCGTGGCGTCGGAAACTCCCCCCCACGGCAGCTTCCGACGCCGGCTCCGGCGCCTCAGGTCAGTGCCCGCCGACCGCCTGCTCCGACATCGTGACGAGGTCGTCCGCCCGGAGCTCCGGCCACCCGTGCAGCACGGCTCGCCACTCCTCCGGCAGCGCCGCCGCCCCGTACAGCGCTCCGGCCAGGCCACCGGCGATCGCCGCGACCGTGTCGGTGTCGTTGCCCGACCGGACCGCGCGTACGAGGGCGTCCTCGAGCGAGGTCGACGACCGCACCGCCGCGTAGGCCGCCTGCAACGCCGACACGACCCACCCGTTCGTCGCGGTGAAGGCAACCGGCTCCGCGTGTTCCGCCGCGACGAGTCGCTCGGTCCACGTCCGTCGAGCCGCCGGGGCGAGCAGGTCCAGCCCCCGCAGGACATCGAGCTCGCCGTGTAGCACCGCGTGCCGGATCGCGACGCACCACAGCACGCACGCGTCCCCCGCGTCCGCTTCGTGGTGCGTCAGGTCGCTGACGGCGCGGGCCGCCGAGGCGAGCCGCTCCTCCTCACCGTCGTCCCCACGCAGGTACGCCAGGACGAGCGGTACCGTCCGCATCAGCGACCCGTTGCCGGCCGACCGGCCGGTCGACTCGTGCACCCGCCGGGCAGCGAGCCGACTCGCGGCGGCGGTGTGGGCCTCCAGTCCGGACAGGACCTCTCGGGTCTGGATGCCGACGTCGGGTGCGTCCAATGCCCACTTCGCCCAGGCGGCGACCAAACCGTCGAGGGCGGCTTCCGCCGCCGGGTCATCGCCTCGGGCGACGGCCTGGAGGATCGGCACGGCCATGCTCGTGTCGTCCGTCCACTCCCCTGGTCGCCACCCGAACGAGCCGCCACCCTGCATCAGGATCGGCGTCGGTTCCGGGACGGGCGGGCCGAACTCGTAGCCGGCGCCGAGGGCGTCGCCGGCAGAGGAGCCGAGGACGGCGCCGACGGCGCGGTCGAGGATCGTGGTGTGCACGGTCATGGCGAGACCTCCGGATCGGTTTAGCGCAGTTCCGCGCTAAACCGATCCTGCATCGATCTGGCGATTAACGCAAGTGCGCGTAAACTCCTGCCCGTGGCTGACACCGAGTACCGCGACCCGAGCGGCAAGCGTCTGGCGGACTACCCGCACCCCTCCGTGGCGGTCGACACCGCGGTCATGACCGTCGTCGACGGGGAGCTGTCGGTGCTGCAGGTCCGCGACGCCGTCGACGGTGACTGGCGGCTGCCGGGGACGTTCGTGCACGAGGGCGAACGCCTCGCCGATTCGGTGCTGCGGTCCCTGCGCGAGAAGGCCGGCGTCGAGGGACTCGCGCCACGGCAGTTGCACGTGTTCGACGACCCGGCGCGGGACTCGCGGGGGTGGGTGCTGTCGGTGGCGCACCTCGACGTCGTCCCCGCGGCTGCCCTGACGATCGACTCCGGGCGGGCGCGCCTGGTACCCGTCGCCGCCGCGGGGGCGATGGTGCACGCGCACGACGACATCCTCGAGTACGCGGTGGCGCAGCTGCGGGAGGACCACCGGGAGCGGCCGGACCCGCACGGGCTGCTCGCTGAGCCGTTCACGATGACGGAGCTGCGGCGGTTGCACGAAGTGGTGCTCGGGGTGCAGTTGCAGCCGGACACGTTCCGGAGGGCGATGATGGGGCGGCTCGTGGTAACCGAGGGGAAGCGGGCGGAGGGGCCGGGGAAGCCGGCGGGGTTGTACCGGCCGGGGTGAACGAGGGTGACCGATCAGCAAGGCGCACCGCTTCAGGAGCATCACGACCGTGTTTGAGCAGCTGTAGCTGTAGCAGGAGCGACGCGGCGAGACGCGCATCAGCGAACAACCTTCGCCGCTACTACCGGTGGAATTTGAACCCTCTAACCCGGCCCCGCGAGGTTGGCAGAAGATCCAAATGTCCTGAAATACTACAGAAAGAACGACCACTGTCCCCCGGATACTTACACAAGTTCACATCTCAACGTTCGCCGCGCGTTGACCTCGCCCGGCATCAGAACCGGGTCAGCTCGCACGCCAACTCGGTCGTTGTGGCGGGGCCGACCGCCAGCAGTACTCCCGCCTTGTGGTCGACACTATCCTGCTCATGGCAGCGAAACGCGGACGCCATGTGAGACCCCCAAGCTCCTGCTGCCCTGCCCACCCTGCGACCAATCTCAGCGGTCAGCACCTCTTCAGTCGTTGGTCGGCCTTGCCGGACCACCCCTCTCCCGTCGACCACCAGGTAGCCAGCTTCGAACAGCGCATCGCAGCCGAGCAAGCACACCAGCATCGCTACCGACCGAAAGACGCGGCGCTCATTTCCGCTTAGCTGAGCGCGTGGCACAATGTGCCCAGCAATCAGGAGGTCAATCGGGATGAGCAAGCCACAGATGGCACACTTCGCGCTGGCGGCACCGCTCAGCAAGTAGGAGCGAAGGGCCCCTGCTTGTTGCGAATGCTCGCAATGGCCTCGCCATCGGTGGTGCCGGAACGCGGAATCCAATTTGCATGGGGCCGGCCGGGCATTGAGCGGGTCGGGTTGGGAACCTGCACTTTGCGTAGGAGTCCCACCCCCTCGGTGATCGACAATGGGGAAAAGTAGGCCTCCCTAGGCACGCCCAACCGAGACAATAGTCCGGGTTCATCCTCAGGCGACAATTTCCGCTACTCGATCGCGGTGCAACTTCAAGCCATCGGCGATCATCTCGACGCGAACTAGCTTCCCGTCGTCATGATATTCATTCTCGCGCGGACCCCGTGGATAATATGCAGGCCGTTTCGCTTCTACAGCAGCCGCCACGACGCGACTCACCGCTCGTACATGTGACTCGGCATAATGGAAGACAACGTCGCGGGCTTTGCGTCAGTATTCACTACCAGATTGACTCAGCCGAAGACTAATCCCCGTACTCGATGAGGCCTTCCTCCAGCGCCCAACGCCTGAATTCTCCTGGGCCAAAGGGAAGGTAGTAGTCACCAGCGATGAGTTCATCTGCCAGGTGCTCAACCATCGGGACAGTCAATTGGCCAGCCCGAATTCCTTCGCAAAGCAGCGGGAGGGTCGCAGTGACCCGAATTTTCTCAGCCTCCGCGATTCCCCGTGGCGTCCCATCATCCAGAACCACCTCGAAACCTCTGGCCTTGCCAAGCGCCAACACTCCGCACTCTCCGAAGTTGTCCTTCGTCCCCAGGGGCACAAGCCGTTCCTCGTAGTCCGCGAAAACGGCCGTGAAATCGAGATCGTCGCTGCGGTCCACCTCAACCCAATCGGCTTCAAGAATTTGTCGCAATGCAGGCAGCTCCCGCTCCTGACGCAGTAGCTCGTACTCGACCGACTCAGGAATCAGGAGCCCTCGATCACCAGTCAGGAACTTCAGGGAACCTAACCACTGATGCATTGCGAAGTGCCGCAGGGGTCCCGTGTCGAATACGAGTGGATTTGTCATCCTAAGAAGTTCCAGAGTTCGCCCTCAACACGCTTTCGCCTCTGCGGCAGATCAGAATCCGTGAGTGTTCCGCGAAGCAGCTCCACCGCTCGCTCAACGCTGATCTGCTGCGCTCGATAAAGCCCGATGATGGCTCGCTGATACTGCTGCGGCAAGGAAGTGCCCTCGAGATCGTTGGAGACAAGCAGACCGTGTTCAACGATGTCCGCGCCCACGGTTTGCGTCGAACGAATTGCGTTTCCGTCACCCTCCAGCCTGAGGTCACCTATCCGCCGAGCCAGGGTAGACATGTCCACCTGGAACCGAGACGCCGTGAGAACCGCGGCATCTCTCAATCCATATTGTGCCAGCGAATTGGTCCAGAAAGATCTAAATCCGACGGAAGGCAGGAGTAGTGCTCGCGCAAACCGATCAAGCCTCGCCTCGATCCCGCTGCCGGGATCGCTCACCCGCCAATCGACAGAATACTCATCCTGGACCAGGAAATGTCCCAGCTCGTGAGCTAATGCCAGGCGCCGGCGACCAACTTTATTGTGGCTGTTGACAAGCGCTACTGCGCCTTTCTTCAGGAGCAGCGAACCGGCGTCCGCGGTATCTGGGCCGAAGTCCATTGACAAGGCCCACAGTCCAAGCCGTGAAACGACCTCCTGTAGCCGAAGAACTGGCTCTTCATCGTCCAGGCGGAGCAGCCTGCGTGCCGCTACAGCCAGAGCTTCCGCGTCATCAGCAGATTGCGGCGAGGCAAAAGGGTCGCTAATCGGGACACTCGGCACTAGTGCATCGGGAGCGAGGCGCAGCACAAACTCCACATCGTGCGCGAAGAAGTCCAGGATCGCATCGACTTGAGACTCAGCGGTATCCAGCCCCTGACTGGAACGATGTGAGACGATCGCCGGGATGGGCTCTTCGAAGAATCGAGCCATACGGATCCCGACGGCCTCAGCTATACGCATGAGCTCGAGAGCGGTCACTTTCCGTACGCCAGACTCGATCTTGCTCATGACCGTTCGATCTAGCTCGGCTTTCGACGCCAGGTCAATCTGGCTGAGACGAGCACGCTCGCGCTCCTGGCGGATCCTGCTACCAAGTTGCTCTGCATCCATGTGTGCCAGTTTCGCACACTTTTCTGGACCGCGAACCCCTGAACTTGGGCAGAACCTGAGCGACCAAGCTGGCACTCCTCGTAGGAGAGCGGACCGGCAACGCTCTGAACGGCTCCTGTCCAGGATGCGGGGAAATTTGTGCATCGACCAGGACGCCACGACAGGAGGGGGTCCTGTCGCCGCCCAGCGGACCTCTCTCAGCGCGGGCAGCGTCGTCGGTCGACCCGCGGCGCGTGCGGCCACATGCGTTCGCCGCCACCTCTACCGCGTCGGCAACGGCTCCAGTCGCTTGACGGTACCATCAAAAAGTGTCTACGAACTCGCCTGCGGCCGTCAGCAAATTCTGCGCCCTGACCGACCTGTCCAACGAATCTTCGGTGGAACAGTTCTTTGTGAGCCGACTCCTCACCGACCTCGGCTACCCGGACAACCAAATTCTGCCGAAGAGCGCGCTCAAGGAGCTGACCCTCTCTGCGTCTCGTCAGTCCGAGAAGTGGCGCCCCGACTATGCAATCACCGCCAGCGGGCGTGTGCGTTGGATCGTTGAAGCGAAGGGCGTCACTGAGAACCTCGATCAGTGGGTGGGGCAGGCGTCGAGCTACTGTTTTGAATTGAACAAGAGCGAAGCCGACAATCCTGTCGAATTCTACGTCCTGTCGAATGGTTCGGAAACGCGGCTCTACAAGTGGGACAGCGCCATTCCGCTCATGACCCTGCCGATTTCTTCGTTCGTCGATGGGAACGCCGACTTCGATCAGCTTCGGAAGTTCCTCGATCCTCACGCCTTCCAGAACGTTGCGATTATCTCAGATCGTCCCCACACGCTCCGACGAGTTCCCGTCAGCGAGCTCAACCAGCACTTCGCGTGGGTACACCGCACCATCTACAAGCGGGAAGCCATGAGCTATACCGCTGCTTTCATGGAATTCGTGAAGGTAATCTTCCTGAAACTGTGGTCCGACCGCAAGGCGCATGCCAGCACGCTTGGAAGCACCAACGCAGCGGGTTCGCTGACGTTGCCAGCCAGCGAGGTGCTCTTCTCTCGCAGCTGGATCGAATCGATGAGCGCGACGCAGAACCCCCTGGATACCCTCTTCCAGGACAGGCTCAACGAGTTTGAGGAGGAGATCTCCGAGGGCAAAAAGCGGCGGATTTTTGCGCGCAACGAACACCTGCTGCTGTCAGCCGAAACTCTCCGCGCCATCACTGAGCGCCTGGAAACCATCGACCTGATCAGCATCGACGCTGACCTCAACGGCCGCATGTTTGAGACGTTCCTAAACTCCACCTTGCGAGGCAAGGACCTGGGACAGTTCTTCACTCCCCGAAGCGTCGTAAAGCTGGCGACGAGGCTCGCTCAGCTCAAGGCACGCGAAGACCACCTGGATCGCGTGATGGATGCCTGTTGTGGGACGGGCGGCTTCCTCATCGAGTCGCTCTCCGACATGTGGGCCAAGATCGATTCCAATGCCTCCTACTCCTCAGCGAAGAAGGCCGCGCTCAAGAAGCGCGTTGCAAACGAAAGCATGATCGGAGTTGACGTTGCTCGAGACCCTGCACTCGCCCGCATTGCGCGCATCAACATGTATCTGCACGGCGACGGCGGCAGCCGCATCTTCCAACTCGATTCACTCGATAAGAAGACCAAGGGACTGCTTAACGACGACACGGAGCTGAAGGCCGAAAAGAAGGCGTTCCGAGACCTCGTCGCAGATGGCATGAAGAAGGACGCTGAAGGACATCAGGTAGGTGTAGCGGACGTCATTCTGACCAACCCGCCCTTCGCGAAGGAATACGACCGTAAGGATTCGTCGCACGCCGAGCTGCTCGACGACTATGTGCTGGCCTTCGACAACACAGGTGGCGCTCACCGTCCCCTCGCGAGCGTTGGGTCCATGGTGCTGTTCTTCGAGCGCTACCACGACCTGCTCGCTAGCGGCGGCCGTATGATCACCGTGGTCGACGACAGCATTCTGGGAGCCGCGAAAAACAAGGGTCTGCGCAAGTGGCTGCGTAGCAAGTTCGTAATCAACGCGGTCATCAGCCTGCCCGGTGATGCGTTCCAACGGTCTCAGGCGCGAGTGAAGACCTCACTGCTCCTCATGACCAAGAAGACCACGCCAGATGAATCGCAGCCTTCAGTCTTCATGTACTACTGCTCATCCGTTGGGATCGACGACTCACCACGTCAACGAGTTCTACCGATCGACGCCATCAATCGTGAGCGCGCCAACGCTGAAATCGCGACGGTTGTGAGTATTTATAAAAATTTTCAAGCGGGAGAGGAAGTACCCGCTGAGTTGATCGTGCCGGCCGAGGCGATTAGCGAACGCATGGATGTGAAGGCAGTGATGCCGTCGTTGCGCGAACGACCCATCGGCTGGGTTGAAGCTGACTTAGTCGGCAGAAAGCTAAGCTCTTTGGTTGCACGGATTGAAGCGGGTACGTCCGATGCGAGTCGCTTTGTCTCGGCTGAAGCGATAGCCACTCCAGACGATGCCGTAGACGGCCTCGAAGCCGCGACCGAAGGTCTGTCGACCGACCTGGCTGACACCCCGGCGGTGACGGCCACAGACGACACCGTGCAGTACCTCCGCGTGCGGTATGACGGAGCGTGCGAGCCTGGCGACATTGTCTCTCTCGCGGACATCCCTAAGCAGACTCTCACCAGGGTGCGGACGGGCGATCTCGTCGTCAGCCACATCAACGCTGTGCACGGTGCCGTGGGGCTTGTTCCCGAGGAACTCGATGGATCCGTGGTCACTAACGAGTACACGGTCTGCCAGATCATCGGCGACATCGACGCCTATCTCGTGTGGGCCCTACTTCGCTCCCCGGAGACCAGAGCCGACATGATCATCCGCGCGACCGGCATCGGCCGAACGCGCGTCAACTGGGACATCCTGAAGGACCTGACCGTTCCAGAGCCTCCGCCATCAGTAACGGATGAAGTTCTAGAGGCGCTACGCCTTGCAGATGAAGCCGAGTCCACGGCAAAACGGCTTCGAGCTCAAGCCCGCGAGACAGTCGGCCTTAGCCTGCACATGGACACTCAACTAGCGAACGACATCATCACTGCCTTCAAGCCACCGCGTTGATGGAGGAGAAGACACGGCGGTTTCTAGAGTCTGCCGCGATCCAGAATGGCACGACGTTGGATGGGGTGCTTCAGCAGGTTCTCCATCTCGGCCAGGACGATCTCGCGGCTCTCTATTTCGACGATGCTCTGCCAAGAGTTCGTGACTTGGTGCGAGCCCTCGACGAGGGAGTCCGGGTCAGGAATCCAGGACTGCACTACGTCGTCCGATCTACATTCATCGGATTTCGGAGAGAGGAGAACCCGCCGCGCACACGCGGTGGGCGGACACAGACTTTCCTGAGCGTCGTCCGCCGCAAAACCGATCTGAGTGTGGTTCTACCCGCGAAGCCTGCTGATGGTCACAGCCTCGGCATCGAACATCTACAGGAAAAGGGCCACCACGGCGTCGGTGACGTACGGGTTCTGCTTCAAGACCAAACTCAACTGAGCCTCTTCTTCGAGGCGTTCGCCGACTGGTTAGCTCCGGAACCCCGTCCCATGCTGGACCTCGAATGACGGTCGATCGCAAGCTCAGACGCACCACGGACAGCGACACCCCTTGGTTCAACGCATCATACTTGCACCACTCATGTCCTCGAAATCCAAAAACCCCTGTTCTACCCGGGGTTTTCTATGGCGGTACCGGTGGGATGTGAACGCCTTGGTGTCATCGTTCGGTAACCACCTAGGCGATGCTCTGTAACGGTCGCGCCTCACTGGCGGCGGCCCGTCCAGCACAACCTCCTTGACCACAGGTTGGCGCCGCTTGCGTCCACAATCCCTCCGCTGCGCCTTGGCCTGCCACGATGGTCCAACGACCCAGGGAGGGGCACAAATGGTCGACCGAACACTCCGTGACCGCCTACAAACGCTGTCCGACGTAGCCACCGAGGTCCGCCACCACCGCGCCTCCATCCAGGACGCAGCCACGTCGGCGAAGGACGACCTCCTCACCCGCCGCCTGACGATCACCGGCCCAGCCCTCTCCTGCTCCGTCCTGCCCCTCCGCCCCACCGACACGACCCTCGCAGCAGCACTACAGCACGCCGCCACACTCCCCCACGCCGACCGCGCCGCCGAGGACGTCCTCACCGTCCTGACGAAGGACGTCCCCGCAGCCCTCGCCGACGAGGACGCAGCCTCCGGCATCGCCGGCATCTTCGCCGGCCGAGAGCGCCGCGAGGCCGCAGCCCGCGCCGAGCAGTACCTGACGACCACCCTCGCGTGGCTCGACACCGGCGCCCTCACCGCGCTGAAGGCGATCGACACCCGCGACGTCCCCCGCCCCGACGCCACGCTCGACGCGCTCCTCGACACTGAGGGCCCGCTCCTCACCGCGACCGCACACCTCGGCCCGGTCGCCCTGATCGACCTCGCCCCGATGGCGCACCTCCCCACGACGATCGCGACGCTCCGGTCGGTGGTCGAGACCGAACAGGAGGCCCGTGCGCGCGTCCTCGACGCCGGTCACCGTGTGCGCGACGTCGCGGCCCGGCGTGAGTTGAACACGATGGACATCGACCGGCTCCGCGCGGTCACCCGCGACCAGCTCCGCCTCGGCGCGGTCCGGGACGCCGGCATCCAGACGGTCGGCGAACTCCTGCGGGCTCCGATCGTGGCCGGCCACCTGCCGGGCATCGGCGAGACGACGGCCGCGCGCATCAACGCCGCCGCCCGGTCGATGCAGGACGCTGCTCGCGAGGACGCCGCCATCCAGATCGACGCCCGCCGGCAGGACACGGCGAGCGTGGCTCTGGTGTCGGCGCTCCGCCGGTGGGAGGCCGCGAAGAACGGCGGCGGCCCCCGCGCGGCCGTCCTCGTCGACGAGCTCGCTCCCCTGGCGGACGCGGTCGCGCAGCGAGCGGTCCTGGGCATCGTGCACCAGCCGGGCGCTCGGGCCTCCGGGTCGTTCAACCCGGCCGAGGGCGCGGTCGAGCGGATCGAGGCGGACGTCGACGACGCCCGCCAGCGTGCGGTCCGCGCAGCGGGCGACCGCGACCGGATCGCGACGACGGACGACTGGAGCGACTTCCTCGAGCGTCCGGCCAGCTACTTCGCCCTCCTGGACGAGGTCGGGCTCACCGACTCGACGACGGCCGGCCGCGGGTCGCTGCCCGAGGGCCTGATCGAGCAGATCGAGCAGTTCCACCTGGACACGTCCCTCCTGTCCGCGTCGCTCCGCGGGTACCAGCGCTTCGGTGCGGCGTTCGCGCTGGTGCAGGAGCGGGTCGTGATCGGCGACGAGATGGGCCTCGGCAAGACGGTGGAGGCCCTCGCGGCGATCGCGCACGTGGCCGCCACCGCGACCGAGAGCATGCCCCGCTTCGTGGTCGTGTGCCCGGCCGCGGTGGTGGCGAACTGGCTGCGCGAGACCGAGAAGCACACGTCGGTGCCGGCGTTCCGCATCCACGGCACCGAGCGGGTGCGCGGCATCAGCGGCTGGCTGCGTGACGGCGGGGTCGCCGTCACGACGTTCGAGACGCTCGAGTGGTTCCGCGCGCACGTGCCCGAGGAGCAGCGGTTCGCCGCGGTCATCGTCGACGAGGCGCACTACGTCAAGAACCCCGACGCGAAGCGCACGAAGCACACCCGCGCGATCCTGGAACGCTCGGACCGGGCCCTGCTCATGTCCGGTACTCCGCTCGAGAACAAGGTCGAGGAGTTCCGGGTCCTCATCGACCACATCCGCCCGGACCTGATGGACGATCAGGACGACGACGACCCGCTGGCGTTCCGCAAGCAGATCGCGCCGGTGTACCTCCGCCGCAGCCAGGAGGACGTCCTCACCGAGCTCCCCGAACTGGTCGAGGTCGAGGAGTGGACCGACCTCACCCCCGCCGAGGCAGAGCGCTACGCCACCGCGGTCGACACCGACAGCTTCCACACGATGCGGCAGCTCGCGATGCTCGACGGCGCCGCCTCGAGCAAGATCGCCGCGCTGCGCGACGTCATCGCCGAGGCCCGCTCGACCGGCCGCAAGACCATCGTCTTCTCCCACTACCGCGCCGTCCTGGAGGCGGTCCTCGCGTCCGTCGACGGCACCGTCTTCGGTCCGTTGAGCGGTTCCACGTCCCCCTCCGGGCGGCAGGACATGATCGACGAGTTCTCCGCCGCGGCCCCGGGATCGGTGCTGGTCGCGCAGATCATCGCCGGTGGCGTCGGCCTGAACATCCAGGCCGCGTCGGTCGTGGTGATCTGCGAGCCGCAGCTCAAGCCGACGACGGAGTGGCAGGCGATCGCCCGAGCCCGACGCATGGGGCAGCTCGACGTCGTGCAGGTGCACCGGCTGCTGTCCGAGGACGGCGTCGACGCAGCCCTCGTCCGGATGCTCGCGCGGAAGACCCGCACGTTCGCGGACTTCGCCGCCGTCAGTGACACGGCGAGCGCGTCGGTGCAGGCGGTCGACATCTCCGAGTCGCAGCTGATCGCGCAGGTGCTCGCCGACGAGCGGGCACGGCTGGCGGCAGAGCGAGCGCAGACGGCGGACGGGCGGACCGCCGGAGCCGTGGCGCCGGAGCCGGCCGTCTGACGGGCTGAGCCCTACCTGGCGGCGGCGAGCGCTGCCTCCAGGACGTCCTCCTCGATGATGGGGATGCCGTACTGGCGGGCCTTCCGCGCTTTGCCGGACAGGCTGTCGACGTCGGCCGCGATGAGGACGGCCGTCTTCTTCGTGACGTTCGGCGCCGACCGTATGCCGAGCCGGGCCAGGTCCGCCTCGATCTCGGTCCGGCTCCGCCGCATCTCCCCGGTCAGCGTGACGATGCTGCCCTCGCCCAGGTCGATCGCGGGCTCCTCCGCGACAGCTGCTGCGGGCGCAGCCTGCGTCGCTGCGGAGAACGACCGCGCGCCCATGCGCGCTGGCTGCCGGCTGTGGACCGCGTGTTCCAGCTCGTCGTCCGTGACGCCGAGCAGCCGTGCAACGCGTTCGAGCTGGATGTGGTCCTGGATGGTGAGGACACCGTCCGCCCACACGGCCTCGACCAGGTCGCCGAAGTACCGGCGGTGCAGGTCCGCGCGGCTGGCGGCGTCGAGTCCGAACTCGGCCGCGTACCCGGCGAGTTGGTCGGCGTCGCTCGCGGCCAGCAGGTCCTCGGAGACGGCGCGGTCGAGGACGGCGGCGTACAGCGTCGCTTCCGCGGTGCCACCGACGGCGGGCAGACGGTCCGTCGCCACGTCGACCCGTGTGCGGGTCGCGGTTGCGTCCGTGCGGCGTCGAGCGGTCCATGCCCGACCGCTGCGCGGGACTCCGGGCCAACGCTGTCCGTCAGCCAGGGTGCCCCAGGTCGCCCACCGCGGGTCACGTCGCGACGAGCCGATGTAGGCGCCGAGCAGGCGAGCGGTGGCGTGTGCGTCGGCGAGCGCCTCGTGCGCGTCGACCAGGTCGATGTCGTAGGCGCTGCAGCAGTCCGCGAGCTTCCGGCCGGAGCCGGGGAGGAACTCCTGTGCCAGCCGCATCGTGCAGAGCGCACTGCTCGCCTGCTTGAGCGGTGAGCGGTGTCCGAGCCGTTCGAACTCGGCGTGCAGGAACCGAGCTTCGAACGAGGCGTTGTGCGCCACGACGACCCGGCCCTGCAGACGGTCTGCCAGGTCCCCGGCGACGTCGGCGAAGCTCGGAGCACCGTCCATGTCGGCGCCGCGGAGGCGGTGGATGTGCACCGGGCCGAGGTCGCGGTTCGGGTTGACGACGGTCTCGAAGGTCTGCTCGACCTCGCCGTCGGGCGTGACGTGGACGATCCCGATCTCGATGATGCGGTGTCCGTACGACGGAGCGAGCCCGGTCGTCTCGAGGTCGATCACCGCGTAGCCGTTGTGCATGTCAGTCCCTCCTGATGCGGATGAGCACTGCTCAGCGCTCGACCATCCTTACCGTGTTCCGGTCCGGCTGCGACCACCTGTTCGAGGGGTCGAACCTCTCAGGAGACGACGGTCTGTGGTACGAGGTCTACCTCCGTCGCACACCACGCCAACAACTCCGTGTCGTGCGTCGCGACGACGACAGCGCCTCCGCTCTCGCGGATCAGGTCCAAGCCGTCACGCACGCGGGCAGCGCTCACGTCGTCGAGTGATGCCGTCGGCTCGTCCGCCAGGACCAACCGCGGCTGCTGGACCAGGACCCGGGCGACGGCGACGCGCTGCTGCTCCCCACCACTGAGCAGCCCAGAGCGCATCCGTTGCCGGCCACCGAGCCCGACGACCTCGAGCGCAGCGGCGATCCGGACGTCGAGCTCCTGGCTCGTCACCCCACGAGGGCGGACGACCCGGAGGTTCTGCCGCACCGACCACTCGGGGACGACCGCGTGGTCCTGCGTGACGAACCCGACGACATCACGGCGCAGACGTCGCTGCTCACGCCTCGCTGCGGCGTGCATGTCGATGCCGAGGACCCGCACGGTCCCCCGGGTCGGTCGTTCCAGCCCGCCGAGGCATCGGAGCAGCGTCGTCTTACCCTGCCCGGACACTCCGCGGACGGCGATCGCGGCGTGCGGCTCGGCGACGACACGGAGGTCGTTCCACAGTGTCCGGGTGGCGACGTCGTACCCGAGCCCGTCGGCGCAGAGCAGCACCTCGTTCGTCATCGTTCCCTCCTTCCTTCTCGTGCAGTGACGACGAGCATCACCATGAGCAGCACAACGGTGACCAGCACGACTGCGACCGGTGTGATCGCGGCGATCGGGAGCGAGGGCGTGCTTCCCGGTTCGAGCAGTGCCCAGGTCGCCGCCGCAGCACCAGCGGCGAGCACGGCACCGGTGATGACGAACCGCCAGTGGTGCACGATCGGGTGCCGACCGGTCAGGAACCGCAACCGGGCTGCTCGTCGTGTCCGTGTGCGGTGGTCGACCGTGAGCGTGAACCCGGCGAAGACGACGGCGAACACGATGGCCAGGAGCGCGACCTCTGCGGTACGTCGCTCGCTCCGCAGGGCAGTGAGTTGTCCTTCGACCGTCGCCCCCACGCGCCGGTACTGCAGCACGATGTCGTCGAGACCAGCGCGGTGGACCGCGCGCTCCAGCGCCGCTCGATCACTGAACCGCACTTCGCCGTTCGCGACCGTCGTTCCCAAACGGTTCGGAGCGATGTCAGCAGGATCGGGGACGACCAGCACCGGCGCCTCGGGCCACGTCGGGATCTCGGGTGTCAGGGCCGACGTCCAGTCGAGCACGGCGCGGGCGATCGACGCGGTCGACGGCACCACGGCGGCACGCACACTCTGCTGCTGCGGTGATTCGAGGCCCTCCACCTCCCAGCTCTCGGCGAGCTCTTCCGAGGCGGCCTGCTGCAGCGCCCGAGTGTGCGCTGCCAGCTCTCCGGGGACGAGCAGGACCGGGTCGCCGTTCCCCGCTGCGATCCGATCGGCGTACTCCTCGAGGGCGGCAGACGCGTCTCCGACCAGCGTGAGCTCGTCGACGAAGGACACCTGCGCCATGCTCGCCGTACCGTCACGAAGCGGCCCGAGCGCGATCCGTCCGATTGCGACGTCTTGGTCGAACTCGGTGGAGCTCGTTCCGAGGACCACATCATCGCCGTGCCTTGCTTCACGGACGAGTGTCTGTTCCAACGACCTCGACTGCGCTCGGCGCTCCGACGTTGTCTGGAGATCGGCGGTCCCGAGGACCACGAGCGCGATGCCCGCGGTGGCCACGATCACGGCCGGCCATCGGGCCACCGCGCCCGGTTCTGGCTTCTGGCATGTCACGAGGGCGAGGACGACGTGGAGTGCCACGAGCAGTCCGACGGTCGGGATCAACACGACGGCGAGCTCGATCGCCGTGAACCGCAGGACCGGGCCGGTCGCGTGGCGTACCGCGAAGACGGTCCCGACGACCACCCCGAGGATGACGACCATGAACCCCACGAGGGCACCCACCTCTCGGGCTTCTCTCGCAGCCACAGCGCGCTGCGACCACCCGGTGGCGAACCGCAATCGCTGCCGAGAAGCACGGCGGGCGGACTCCGCCACGAGCGCGATGAGAACGCCGAGCGCGGTGGCGAGCACCGCCGCGAGCGTCGCGGGCTGTTCGAGCGTCGCGGCGAGCGCCTCGATCACGTGCGGAGAGATGTCCGCGTACTTGTAGCCGGACCGTCGGATTCCGTCGAGGAACTCAGCGATGTCGGACGCAGAACCGTCGAGGATGTACGTCGCAGCCAAACTGAGTTCACCCCCGTCACCCACGGGCGCAACGGAGATCGTTCCGCGGAACACCGGCGGACTCGGTGTCCCGCGGAACGAGTACGCGTTCCAGACGTCAGCGCGGCCGTCACGGTCCGGCACGAGCACTGACACGGACACCGCCGACCTGTGGGCCAGGCGCTCGATCGTCGCGACCTGCGTCGCTTTGCTCTGCGTGACCGGCAGGTCAGTCAGCGCGATGCTCGTCCGTCCGCTCAGTGCACCGAGCGATTCGACGCTGCCCACGACTGTGACGACGAGCGCTCCCGCTACGAGGACCGCGGTCGCCACTGCGAGCACCGTTGCGACCGCGAAGTTCCTCATCCCCGAGTCGCCCAGAACGCCTGGTTCCCGGACGCACCTTTCCGCGCATGGGCATAGGCAATAGTTCGCGGCGGTACCCAGGCGGTGCGGACCAGCGTGCCGCGGGCTTTCACCGATGCCCGGTGCGTCGACCGATCATTCGCGTACACCGAGTGCACTTCACCGGCCCAGACACCGTACGACCAGGTCCCGCCGCCGACAACGGCCCAACCGTTGCGCGTGACGTTGCCCTCGTCCGCCGATGCGCCTCCCTCGCGCACCGCTCCGACGGCACTGACGGAACCGACCGGTTCAGCCGCCGCGGCCGAGCAGGCGCCCCATCCGACGGCCAGCATCACCGCTGAGCCGATGGCCGCGATCATCTTCTTCTGCACGCAGATCTCCCTTCGTCATCGGCCATCTCGGCCGCGAGGGAACGGTACCGACCAGCGAGCAGTATCGGAAGTTCCACATATTTCGTATTCGCGAAACGGCATCCGCCGATCGGAGGACCC